>CAYJLQ010000064.1:0-7648 GCA_964370725.1 uncultured Treponemataceae bacterium | reverse complement strand
ACAAACGGAATTGAAAGCCAGTGAGAAACATCTAAGCCCCCAGATCCAGTAACTTTTACACTTAAAGGTTGCTTTAGTCCATCTTTACTATATTTTTCTACAGCATCCAACGCAGTAGATGCAACAGTCATAATGGTATTTCTAATGTCTGCTCTATGCCTTTCATATTGGCTAAAGATAATAGCGTCTTTTTCATCAAGAACAACAACTTTAACAGTAGTTGAACCAACATCAATCCCCATGCGTAATGGTTGTATATGCGGTGTTAATACCAATGATTCCTTTTGTATATTAAACTCTACATCATTTTTTTCGTCTTTTTTCATAAAATCCTATCACTTATTCCTAATAAATCACTTGCGAAACAGGAGCAATTGCATAACCTGCTTCATAAATAGCGTTAATTAATATATCCATTTTTTCATATATATAATCAGTACGTTTTCCATCGCTAACACCTACTGAAATTGGAATTATTGCACCATCATATAATTGTGGAATAATATTTTCAATTATATTTGTTGATGAAACGTATGACTGCCCAATTTTTGCAGCCGCTTCCAATGTCATTGTGTCGTCTATAAACAATACATTATCAAGCAATGTATAACCAGCATTTAATCCAGCATTTTCTATGAGTTTTGAATTTCTGTAAAAAGGTGTGTGCCAAAATAATTCCATATCTTTACCTGTTAAAGCAAAGAACTCATCTTCATTATTAGCAAGCCCCCTCCGAATAAAGCTCTCATCAATACTAAAGCTGTTTGATAATAAATCCACTGCGGTATAGAACATAGGAGCTACTTCGTGACCCTCTTCTACAATAGAAAGAACAGAGCTTGGAAAGCGTTTTAAGAACTCGCCGTTCACAAAAAATGTTCCTGTTAGTCCATATTCAGACAGTGTATCCAATATATCTACAAGCCCATCTCTATTATCTAATGCATCAATAGCAAAAGAAACAGTTGGACGTTGCGAATAATCTTCTAATAAACTAATAAAAAGTGGCTTGTTTTGGCTCTCGCCCTGTAATGCTCTAACAAAAAGAATATTACTATAACGGCCACCTCTACCTTCAGAGCTTACAACTCTCCAAAAAGAGTTCATTTGAGAATGTTCTCTGTTTATTGATAAATCGGAAGGTATCCATGTATTTGTTTTTGCAGCATACTCAAATATACCTGCGCTGTTCGATGCAAGAATTTTTGTTCCACTTTCGTCCCATGCATAGCGGTTAACTGCAGATAAAAATAATACGTGAGATTTTTTTGCTACAAAGTCCCATTGTCTAACAGTTTGACTTCCACCAACAAAAATTGAATTGCTTGTTTTCCACTCAAATGAAACAACATTTTCTTCCACAAAAACTGCTTTTTGTGTCCATGTTGCTAAATCGTATAGGTATAGATAACGATCATCTTTTGTAAGTTCACTTGCATTTGCATCTGAGCGTTCTGCTGTAAAAGCTAATGTTTTTTTATCTGGAGATAAAGAAGGATTTCCTGCTATACGAGGCACTGACAATTGTTCAAAAAAGATTGAATTAGAATAGCTATTTGTGTTAAGGCGATATACATGACTTTCATTAATTCTACCTGAATAGCCGAGCCATAAAAGCGGTGTGCTTAATGACTTTGTTTCAAACACTGAATCGGTGTCGTTTTCTGAGGGTATCCATAATACTGTAAAGTCTAACTTACTATCTGCAATTGGAACAAATGCTTGTGAGTATAATGCTTTTGAAAAAACACTTGAATCTCGTTTTGCAAGTGCTGCATAGGGTTCTTCAATTTGGAAATAAAACAAGGTATTTTCATTTTGCATTACAATTAATTGTGTTCCACTTTCATCAACCCAAAACCTGTCGTTTGTGCCGCTAAAATCCCAAGGAAGTCTACCAACAATTTCACCTGTTCCTAAAATATCAGAGTAAAGTGCTCTTGTGTAGAGTTCGTTTATTGAAATTGAAAATACAATATCATCTTGAATGTAAATAAGTTGCTTATCTGATGCCCATGCAATGTTATGTATTGAGCCTTCACCAATTAAGCGATAGTGTTCTTCTATGCGAGAAAGTTCTGTTAAGTTGTCTACATCTAAAAAGTATAAATTGCCTTGTTTTTCATACACTACAACAGATGAATCTTCAGACCAAAGAACTGGTAGCTCATCAAAACTAAAGTTTGCAGTATCATCTAAAATTGTTTCTTGGCCTGTTTGTGTATTGGTTAACATAAGAAAGGCTGTAGCTGGTGAGCGCTTTTTAAAATAGCACATCCAGTTTCCATCGCCACTTACAGAAGTTTCAATAATATTGTCACGTGCTCTCGCATCATTTGATAGAGAAGGTGTAAAAATACTATTTTGTGAAAGCTGAGAAAGTGTTCCGCTTGCTACAGAATACATAAAAGTTCCGTCTGCATTTCGCAGCTGTAAAAATTTCCCGCCTTGCAATGTGTCAATTTTTTGTGGAAAACAATTTAAGAGCTGAACACCATTTGTGCTTGCTTGTTCAGATGTTGCATCTTGCGATATTGTTGTTTTGTAAAGATTTTTCCATGTTACGTTACCTCTTGTAGTTTCAGCGGTAAAAAGAAGACCATCTGAACCATTTAAGTCAACATCCGGAAATGAAATTAAACTCTGAGAAAAACCTTGAGCGCTAAAAATTAAAAACACTCCTAATAATAAAAGTGTTGTACGTATATTACTTTTTTTCATAGCATTTTCCTTATTGTTTATGCACAAATTATGTAAAAAAACAGTCTTCTACACCATATAAGAATACCATAAAAATAAGCAAGTGGCAAGTCACAATTGCAGTTCGTGTGAATTTATCACAAAACCCCTTTGCACAAAAAAAGCCCTAAAAAGCACATGCATTTTAGGGCTAAAATTTAATAACTAATTACTGTTTTTGGACTTACCAGTTCTCCATGTTTGTAAACTGAAAAATGGAGGTGTGGACCTGTTGAATAACCAGTGCTTCCAACATATCCAATTACCGTGTTTTGACTAACACTTTGTCCCTGATACACTGGCGCTGCTTTCATAAAGTGTGCATACAGTGTTTGATACCCATTATGATGGTTAACAATAACATAGTAACCATAAATACTTGTATAACCAACTTTTGAAACTGTTCCACTCATTGCAGCCTTAACTGGTGTGCCTTGCGCAATGGCAAAGTCTGCTCCTGTGTGAAAACTTCTAACACCCGTAAATGGGTCTGCTCTGTATCCATAGTTTGATGAAAGTCTCCACCTTCCAGATAGAGGATGTTTAAAAAGTTCTCCCATTGCCATACGCAAAGAATTGGTGTCTAAGCGTGCGCCTGGAATAAACAATTCATCGCCTACATGCAATATAGAACTGTCTAGTTCATTTACATCTAATATTTCTTCTATACTAATGCTGTATAATTGAGAAATAGCATCCAGAGTATCGCCATTTTTTACTTCATACACCAAACCATCAATTGAAGGAATAGTTAATGATTGGCCTTCCCATAAAAGACGCACATTTTCTATATTATTTATTCCAATCAGTGTGGAAATATTTTGTAAACCAAACTTATTGCTTATAGAATGAATGCTATCGCCACTTTGAACAATGTATCTGGAAAATGAAACAGGCTGGCTATATAATTCATCAATATCGCTTTGAGCTAAAAGAGACAGAGCTTCCTCTTCTTCGTATGTTTGAGACACAGATGCCATTGAAACAAAATTATGCATAGACTCTGTTAGAACTTCTTCTTCAACTAAAACAGCTTGATGAAAATTTAAAGGAGATGCATAGCTTTCTACATAAATCATTCCAGAAATAACACATAGCGTTATAAACAATGCAGCGCATACAACTAACCCTGCATACCGAGCCTTTTTTATAACAGTACAAAGGCTTACAATAAAAGGATCTTTCACCTTAGAACGCTTAGCTGACGTTGTAGTTTTGTGTTGTATTTTTTCTTCTTTAACATTTCTCTTTTGAGACGGCATACGCCTATTAAGCATTTCCTCTAAACTAAGGGTATCTGCGGGAACTGCAAAAGAACTCTTTGAGTCAAAATAACTGATAATTTCCATACTTTAACTATCGACATAACTTGTATTGCATATTAGAATATAGCTATGAAGTTTAACATTTTTTTTGCCATAATTATAGGTTTATGCATTGGCATAACCTTAAAGTTATTTTTTATAGACATTGTTAGGGTTTCAGGCAGTTCAATGGAGCCAACAATACAAAGTGGTACCACGGTAGTTATTAATAAAACAGCGTATGGCATACCTAAGCCTTTTGGCTCGAATCTTTTAGTACAATGGCAGACTCCCCAAAAAGATGACATAGTTGTATACTTATATAATAACAAGATGGTAGTAAAGCGGTGTGTCGGAATTGCAGGCGAAGCACTGGATTTTTCTGACGATTCACAGTATATTATAGTAGGCGAAAAAAGAAT
This sequence comes from uncultured Treponemataceae bacterium, assembly GCA_964370725.1. Classification (GTDB taxonomy): domain Bacteria; phylum Spirochaetota; class Spirochaetia; order Treponematales; family Treponemataceae; genus CAYJFX01. Next base: position 3,183 of record CAYJLQ010000064.1, on the reverse strand, counting down.
ACCGCTTACAGAGCAACAGTACCAACGTATTAAATTTAATACTTCTGTTCCTGAAGGTACAATTTTTGCAGTAGGCGATAATCCTGCACACTCTGTAGATTCAAGAGACTATGGATTTATACGTGTGCAAAATATTTTAGGTAAGGTTGTAAAATAGTTTTATGCAAATAAATTCCTTTTTTTCAAAAACACGAATCATTGCTTTTTTAGTAATATTTACAGCTGTAATGGTGTACATCATTGCATCCTATGCAAAGCTAGCGTTTACACAACCAGATCAAGTTGTAATTACACCCGAAGCTCCTTTACGTGGGTCTATCTTAGACAGGAACAATAAACCCCTCGCAATTCAAACCGACTTTTATCATTTAAAAGTCACACCTTCTGACGTAAAAGATGTACAACAGCTTGCAAGAGTCATTGCCCCTGTTGCCCATTTATCAGCTGACTACATTGTTTCAGCAATTGAAAATGCTGATATAAATTTTTTATACTTAAAAAAAGAAATAGATGAAACAGAAATGGAAATGATTTCATCTGTTATAAAAGCAAATGCTTTAAGCGGTATTAATTTTGATACGGTAGCTAGGCGCGTGTATCCCGAAAACAACCTTGCATCGCAAGTTATTGGCTTTATGGGTTACGAGGGAAAGGGTTTATCTGGTATAGAACTTTCTCAGCAAGAAGTACTTGTTCCTGTAAATAGGGAAAATGGGAAAAGTATTGTAGGGAATAATATTTTTTTAACGATTGATGCAAATCTTCAGTATAAGCTTGAACAAATTGCTGACAGGTCAATGGAAGAAACAAAAGCAGAAAGTTTTATGCTTGTTGCCGCGAGTGCAAAAACAGGTGAAATTCTATCATATATTAGTCTTCCTTCTGCAAATCTTAACACATACCCAGAAGCGGCAGCCCCTGAAAAAGTTGACAGACCTGCAGTATTAGCATATGAGCCAGGATCAGTATTTAAGATTTTTTCTGTAGCAAGTTTTATTGAAAAAAATGCAATTACACAACACGAAACTTTTTTTTGCAACGGTGTACACACTATGACTGCAGCAAATGGGGAAACATCAGAGATAACTTGCTTAGGATATCATGGTAATGTAACTGCACGAGAAGCATTGCAATATTCATGTAATGATGCCTTAGCACAAATGAGCGAAAAAATGAGTTCAGAAACCTTTTTATCTATGATCCGAGATTTTGGTTTTGGTGAATATACATATCTTGAAGTGCCTTCTGAAACGAGAGGCTCTGTAAAAACAACAAGCGACAGATTTTGGTCTATTCGTTCAAAACCTACAATGTCTATTGGACAAGAACTTTCAGTTTCAGCTCTTCAAATGGTACAAGCAACAACAGCTATTGCAAACGGGGGAATCCCTTTACAATTAAGCTTTATTTCACAAATAACTGACAGCAATGGGAAAGTTCTTTACCAACACACTCCTAAAGAAAAAGAAAGAGTTATTTCAAAGGCAACTGCAGATTACGTATTAAGTACAATGGAAACAACTGCACAGTTCGGGACAGGAACACGGGCCGCTCTTGGAGATATTTCAATTGGGGTAAAAACAGGGACAGCCCAAATAACCGATGAAGAAACTGGGGCTTATAGCGAAACAGACTTTGTGTCGAATGTTGCAGCAATTTTCCCTGTAGACGAGCCAGAAATTGTACTTTATATAGTTATTACAAAAGCACAAGGTGAAACTTTATCGGGAAGAATTGTAGCACCTGTGATTGCTGAAGCTGCAAACACAATAATTGACCATTTAGGGCTTGCAAGAGCAAATGCAGCTTCATTAGAGCACTCTGGGAAAATTACATTTCAAGCAGATAGAACCCCTGTTATTGGATCAACAGTGCCTGATTTTACAGGTATGTCAAAAAGAACTCTTATGCCACTTTTATCTAATGAAGACATTCATTATTTATTAGAAGGCGATGGATGGGTTGTAGGGCAAAATCCACCAGCAGGCTCCCCCATTACACAGGGAATGACAATAACAATTCACTTAGAGTAATACATGAACAACGAGTTATTAGAAAAGAACCTTGCACTTTTTTCAAAACGATTTGAACACTTATATAAAGGACTCTCTTCACTTTGCAGTGAATTTGAAATACCACAAGGCATTGAACTTTTCACTGCAAAAAATGGCGAAATAAGTGCAACCTATGAAAAAAACTATGTTCATTCTGCGTATAAACCAAGTGCAGAAGCACAAAAAATACTGCAAGCACAAGATATTGCTCAATCTGATTCAATAGTTTTTTTAGGCGCAGGACTTGGATATGGACCTATTGAATGCGCAAAGCAATATCCAAATAAAACACTTATTATAATAGAGCCTAATCCTCTTTACATATTATTAAGCTTTTCAACACTGGACTGGTCGAGCGTATTTAACCATGCATCCTTAGTGTTTTTACTTGAAGCACCACAACAAACGGTTATTACTGTTTTAGAACAGTATGGATTAAAAGAATGTTATTTTGTTGCTCAAAAAACAACAATGCTTCATGCCAATGATTATTTTTCAACCATTCAAACATTAATTAATCGTAACATAGACAAACAAAATATAAACATGCGCACGCTTGAAAAATTTTCAAATTTGTGGCTTTCAAATATGTGTAAAAATTTTCGCTCAATTGAAAACCTCGATGGGATACAGCGATACAAAGACAAGGCTAGCTCCTTGCAAGCATGCGTGTTAGCAGCAGGGCCTGGCCTTGATGACATTCTTCCCTACTTACACGAAATAAAAAAGCGTTGCATTCTTATTTGTGTAGACACTGCATTACGAGCGTGTTTATCGGTAGGAGTTCAACCACATTTTATTATTCTTGTAGATCCTCAATATTGGAACGCAAGGCATATCGACGGCTTAAAAGCTCCTGACAGTATATTAATTACAGAATCTGCTGCATACCCCAGCGTATTTCGTTTTACCTGTAAAGAAATACTACTTTGCTCATCCTTATTTCCACTTGGTAAATACATTGAAAAATTTACTGGGGATAAAGGCGAACTAGCTGCAGGAGGATCGGTGGCTACCAGTGCATGGGATTTTGCACGATTTATTGGATGTAAAAAAATATACATGGCAGGCTTAGACCTATCTTTTCCAGATAAAAAAACGCATACAAGAGGCAGCACCTTTGAAGAAA
>CAYJLQ010000063.1:0-7663 GCA_964370725.1 uncultured Treponemataceae bacterium | reverse complement strand
TATACGGAGTAAACGATTTACGATTGGAAGAGTTTGAGCTTCCTCAAATTAAAGATGATGAAATTTTGGCAAAAGTTATATCAGACTCAATTTGTATGTCTAGCCATAAACTAGCAATGCAAGGTGAAGGTCATAAACGTGTACGCCATGATTTAAAAAACAACCCAATTATTATCGGACACGAGTTTTGTGGTGAACTAGTGGAAGTTGGTAAAAAATGGCAAGGACAATTTAAAGCAGGACAAAAATTTGCTATTCAGCCAGCGCTAAACAAAGATGGAACACTTTGGGCGCCAGGTTACTCATATGAGCACATTGGGGGAGATGCCACATATATAATTATTCCAGCTGAAGTAATGGAACTTGGTTGTCTTCTTGAATACAATGCAGATTGCTACTACTTAGGTTCAATAGCAGAACCTGTTTCTTGCGTAGTTGGAGCATACCACGCGCAATACCATACAACTGGCGGAAGCTACGTTCATGATATGGGGATTGTAGAGGGTGGATCCATGGCACTTTTAGCAGGCGTTGGTCCTATGGGATTGTCTGCAATTGACTATGCTATTCACTGCGATAGAAAACCTGGAACTATGATTGTTACAGATATTGACGATGCTCGTCTTGAAAGAGCTGAAAGCCTCATTACTGTAGAAGAAGCAAAAAAGAATGGTGTAAAACTCATTTATGTAAACACAAAAGATATTGCAGATCCTGTAAGCCACTTAAAAGAATTAAACGGTGGGAAACTCTTTGATGACGTTTATGTTTTCGCACCAGTAAAACCAGTTTTAGAACTTGGTGATGCTCTCCTTGGTAGCGATGGCTGTTTAAACTTCTTTGCAGGTCCAACAGATACAAACTTTAGCGCAATGATGAACTTTTACAATGTTCACTATGAATCACATCACATTGTTGGAACATCAGGAGGGAACACAGACGACCTTAAGGAATCATTAGAAATGATGACAGATGGAAGACTAAACCCTGTTTCTATGATTACTCATATCGGGGGGTTAAATGCTGTTGCAGATACAACAATCAACCTTGATAAAATTCCTGGTGGAAAAAAACTTATCTACACCCACAAAAACCTTCCACTTGTAGCTCTTAATGAACTACGCGAAAAAGGAAAAGATTGCCCTCTTTTTACAAAATTGGCAGACGTTGTAGAGAAAAACAATGGCCTTTGGTGCAAAGAAGCCGAAGATATTCTTTTGGCAGAAGCTGAAGAGATTTAAGAGAATAAAGAACAATTATCATAAAAATCAGTTTTAAAAGGTATCTTTGAAAAAAAAGATACCTTTTTTTTATATTTTCATTGCATTACGTGTATACGTGTGATAAACTATTATTATAATTTTTTTGGAAAGAGTTTTTATGGCAAAATATGTAGAATTAAATTCAGAAGATGAAGAACGACTTTGTGATGTAGGTAAGGCGCTGTCTTCACCTATTAGAATTCAAATAATTAAAGAGCTTTATAAAAACAGCTTAAATATCAATGAAATATCTGAATGTTTAAAAATACCAGCTTCTAGTGCTGCTTTACATGTTAAAGTCTTAGAACAAGCAGAGTTAATTCGTACAGAAAACCAACCTGGAGAAAGAGGTTCAATGAAGCTGTGTAGCGTAAAATGTGATTTTATTACGGCACGATTAAAACCACGAGAAAAAAAACCTTCCCTGGCACACAAGATTAGCATGCCTGTTGGAATGTTTACAGACTGTGACATTTACCCAACTTGTGGGTTAGCAACAAAAACAGATTTTATAGGCAATGAAGATATTAAAGAATACTTTTATATGCCCGAGCGAAGTGAAGCCCAGCTTTTGTGGAGTTCTGCAGGATATGTTGAATATACATTTCCTAATGATATTACTGATGAAATAAAAATATCAAAAATTTCTTTTACCCTCGAAATTTGCTCTGAAGCTCCAAACTACCGCGAAGATTGGAAATCCGATTTAACAGTATGGATTAATGATGTAGAATGTGGAACTTGGCAGTGCCCAGGCGATTTTGGTGAAAGAAGAGGTCTTTTAACTCCTTTATGGATTGAAAGCGGTTCTACACAGTATGGACTTCTTACAACATGGGAAGTAAACGAAAGCGGTAGTTATGTTAATGGGCAGAAAACAAAGGGTGCGTTCCTAAGTGAACTCAATCTCGCAGCAAGTCCAACCATTCGTTTTAGAGTAGGCAATAAAAGCAACGCAAAATATATTGGTGGTTTTAATATCTTTGGTAAACTCTGCGGTGACTATCCACAAGATATTATCATGACCATTGAATAAAAACTCTTATATTACAAAGTATAACACGAATTATGCTTTTATCCTCCTTTTTTACATTAAAAAAATTATTTTCAACACATTTTATTTTTTTTATTTTTTTATGCTTGACAGATGAAAAATGCTGTGTTAAAATTATTAATAACAATATTTATGTTATTATCATAGAAAGTTACGGTAATTTAGCCTAAAACAGGCATTAAGAACAATTTTTCTGTGGTAAAAGAAAGGAGCAAACATGAAAAATGCAACAAAGTATTTTGTACTAGCAATGGCAGCAGTAACGATTCTTTTTACTGCTTGTAGCCCGAAAGAACCTGAAGCAGAAACAGGAGGTACTATAGAATTCTGGACTGTTTTCACAGGTGCAGACCATCAAAACATGCAAGACATGGTTGATGCATATAATGCAACAAACCCTGCTTTTACAGTTAACCACCGAGCCATGGAAGCTGTAGACCTTTATTTAAAGCTTCCTCTTGCCGTTCAATCGGGCGCAGACATACCAGATGTTGCTATTAACCACATTGAACGCATCCCGCTTTTTGTTGAAAATGATTTTTTGACCGATTTTACAGACATAATCGTAGGAACTGACATAAAAGAAGAAAACTACAACCCTACTCCATGGGGACTTACTGACCTTGAAGGCGGTCACTACGGTATTCCTTTAGATTATCACTCATATATTACTTATGTAAATATGGATCTCTATGAGCAATATGGAAACGATGCACTTTCTGATGATATTCTTACTTGGGATGAAATCAAAGGCTCAGCAGAAGCAGCTATGGCAGATGGTATTACTCCTATCGGCCTTGGATGGCTTCGTCCTTTTTTCCTTGCAAATTATGGTCAACTTGGAGGAACTTTAACAAGTGATGGAAGCACCCCTGTTTTTACAGATAATAATGCTATAGAAGTACTAGAAATGTGGCAAGAACTTTATAATGCTGGATATACACAAAATGAAGGTGACGAAGCTTGGAAAATGTTCTTAGGTGGCGAAATGCTATATATGCCAGAAGGAATTTGGATGCTAAACAATGCAATTGACTCAGGTTTAAATTACAAAATGGTTGAATTCCCTGCTATGAGTACTTCAGAGCGAGGCCAATGGACATCTTCTCACAACTTTGTTATTCCAAAAAATGAAGATCGCTCTGCAGAAAGAACTGCAGCTGTCTTAGACTTTATTAATTTTATTGGTAACAACTCTTTAGATTGGGCCAAAGCAGGTCAAGTACCAGCACACAACTCAATTGTTACCGTAGAAGAGTTTAGAGACATGCCTCAATTCTTCCTAACAGAACATCCAGAGAATTTAAGAATGTTTAACTACAAATACTACGGCTATGCTGTAGAGTCATTGGACAAAATTCTACCTGAAGTACTTTTTGGAAGAATGACACCAGAGCAAGGTCTTCAACAAGCCGAACAAGAAACAAAAGATAGAATAGCTGTAGAAGGATAATCTATCGCATATCTTAATTCAAAAAGGGAAAGATAAATCTTTCCCTTTTTGTTTATAAGGAGAACTTTATGAGTGAAAAACAAATAAGAAAAAAAAAGAACATAAATATTACACCTTACCTATTTATCTCCCCGCATGTTCTATTATTTATTGTTTTTTTTCTTATTCCAACAGTATTTGGAATTTATACTAGTTTTACAAAGTGGAATATCTTTGGTGATCCTCAGTGGATAGGCCTTGATAATTTCAAACTTATTTTAACGGACATTGAATCTACCTTTTATAGACAATTTTGGACTGGTTTAAAGAACACTATATTATTTGTTCTTTTTACTGTCCCCTTTCAAGTAGTTTTACCCCTTTTAATAGCCTTAATGCTACAAAAACTGAACAAGTCAGCAGGAATCTTTAGAAGCATTTTCTATATGCCAACTCTTTTTTCAATAACATCAGTAACGTTAACATGGACCTTTATGTTTAATCGATCAATGGGTTTATTGAATAATCTTTTTGGTATTGATATAAACTGGTTCGCTGAACAACCGTATGCATGGTCTACATTAGTTATTGTAACTCTCTGGTGGATTATTGGAGGGAACATGATTATATACATAGCAGCCTTGGCTGGCATAGATAAATCCATGCTTGAGTCTGCAGATTTGGATGGAGCCTCTGAATTAAAAAAACTATGGTATATCATTATCCCTACTATTCGCTTTCAACTCTTGTACACCCTTGTTACCGCAGTTGTTGCACAATTTAATATTTATGGGCAGCCTCTTATGCTCACAAAAGGTGGGCCGAGTGAAGGAACATATGTCCTTCTCATGTACATACGGGATTTAGCATTTGGAACGGGCACTCCTATTGCAGGGGTAGCAGGAGCCATGGCAACTTGTTTAGGATTAATAATAGCCATTGTTTCAATAATTCAAATTAATATGTTGAAAAACAACGATGACTAGGGAGGACATTACATGAAAAATAACTTAAAGTTAAAGTCTACTGTGCTAACTTTTATTCCTTTTGCTTTGCTATTTGTTTTGGCTATCATATTTGTTGTACCCCTAATTTGGGTTTTTTTAACATCATTAAAACTTGACGCCGAAATCAATCAAGCTGGGGGATTTTTAGTAATTCCAGAAACATGGACTCTAAAAAACTTCTTTACCTTACTTGACCCATTAAACAAAAATATTCCAATATATACATGGCTTCTAAACTCATTTTTCGTTTCAGGTATTCATTGCATACTTGCTATTACAATATACACAATGTCTGCATATGCTTACGCTAAAATGAATTTTAAAGGAAAAAATATAATATTTTTATCAATGCTTTTTATTTCCTCTTTTCCTGCTGTAGTTAATATTATTCCTTTGTACAAAATAATGTTAACACTTGGATGGTTAAATACCCCTCTCGCACTTATCGTACCAGGTTTGGCAGGGATGTTTAATATCTTTTTAATTCGGCAGTTCATGTATGGAATACCAAGCGCATTACTTGAAGCCGCAAAAATTGATGGAGCTAATGAAGCACGAATTTTCATTCAGCTTATAGTTCCTCTTTCTAAACCTATTATAATAGCAGTAGCATTGTTTACCTTTACTGGTAACTGGAATGATTTTCTGTGGCCTTCTATTGCAATAAACAATGTTGATAGACTGACTCTTACAGCAGGTCTAAGAATTCTACAAGGCTATGTACACGAACCTGCTCTAATCGCAACAGGAGCAGTAATCGCCATTATACCGATGATTATTTTATTTCTCATAACACAAAAATACTTTGTTAGAGGAATTTCAATTTCATCAGGTGTAAAAGGATAAACAATAACAACAAGGAGTTTAAGAATGAAAAACACAATACCAAGACCGGAATTTCCCCGACCGGATTTTATACGTAATAATTGGGAAAACTTAAATGGAGAATGGGACTTCTCCTTCGAAACAGATAGCTTTGATAAAACAATAACTGTCCCTTTTTGTTATCAATCAAAACTAAGTGGTATACATGATGAAAAAGACTATGACATTGTTTGGTATAGAAGAACCTTTCAAGCTTCAAGAAAAGATATTAAATCTCAAAACCTTCTTCTAAAATTTGGTGCCGTTGATTATGAAACACATCTTTGGATTAATGATGTGTATATCGGAAATCATTTAGGAGGGCATAGCTCTTTTGAGTTTAATATAAGCCACGCCATTATTGATGGAGAGAACACTATAAAACTAAAAGTTCTCGATTATCAAAACACTGACAAACCTCGAGGAAAACAAACATGGACAGGTGAAAAATTTGGTTGTTGGTATACCCCTACAACAGGAATTTGGCAAACGGTTTGGTTAGAATATGTTGGAAAAAAATATCTAAAAAAAGTAAAAATTACTCCAAATGTCAAAGATTTACTAGCTCTCTGTGAAGTTTTTATTTCTTCTTATGATAAAACTGATGTTGTTGTATCGGCAAAAGTTGAGTCTTCTGGAGGAAGTCATTCTTTTGGTGAACAAAAAATTATTTGTGAAAATGGTTATGGAAAGGCTTTGTTAGCCTGCCCCGACTTTGACCTACGACGACATGAAATACTTTGGTCACCGGAACACCCAAATTTAATTGAGGTTTCCATAGAAGTTTTACAAGAAGAAAAAAACGACACGGTTAAAACCTATTTTGGAATGCGTTCAATTGGTATTAAAAATGGTTTATTCTATCTCAATGATGAAACATACTATCAACGTCTTATCCTTGATCAAGGGTATTGGACAGACTCAATTCTTACCCCTCCATCTGATGATGCCATTATACAAGATATAAAGCTCACAAAAGAAATGGGCTTTAACGGCTCTAGAAAGCATCAAAAAATTGAGGACCCTCGTTTCTATTACTGGGCAGATAAACTAGGATTACTTGTCTGGGGAGAACTACCAAGTGCTTATTCATTTAACGATACGGCAATAACAAATTCAACATCAGAAATGATTGAATTTGTTGATAGAGATTATAACCACCCCTGTATTGTTACCTGGGTTCCCTTAAATGAAAGTTGGGGAGTACGAAACATCCAGGTTAATAAACAACAACAAGATTACGCAAGAATGCTTACCTATTTACTAAAGGCTTTGGATCCTCAACGTTTGATTAGTTCTAATGATGGATGGGAGCAAATTTCCGAAACAGATATTTGCGCAATTCATGATTATGCACTTTTTCCAAACAATATAGAAAAGTATGACGATATGAAAATGGTCTTAGATGGAAAAGCCCAAACACGCTTTGTGTATGCTGAAAACAATGAGCACAAAGGACAACCGACAATGATGACTGAATACGGTGGAATTGCATTTCAAGGCAAGGATGATAATAGCTGGGGGTATTTTGGCAAAGTTGCAAATGAGAAGGAATTTTTAGAACGCTTAGCACCAATAACTTACTTTTTAATCAAAGACAAAAGATTTAATGGTTATTGCTATACACAATTAACAGATGTTATGCAAGAAGTAAATGGTCTTTTAACTGAGGACAGAAAACCCAAAGTTTCGATTGAAAAGCTAAAAGAGATTTTTGGCAAACCTGTACATGAATTATAATCTAAAGGGTTATCACTGAAGTGATAACCCTTTTTTTCTATTCTCCTTCCAAAGGGTCAACCCCATATAACTTTGCCAATTGCTTGCGTAAAGAATCCATATCCTTTGAATAAGGGGCTACAAATTCAATTTCTTCACCAGTTGTTGGATGCTTGAAGGCAATTTTATAAGCATGAAGAGCAAGTCTTTCTAGCAAAGGACGCTCTTCAAACACATCCCCTTTCCAGGAGCGTTTTATATCTGAAAGCCTAATCGCTTTTTGATTTCCACCATATAAAGGATCACATACAATTTGAAAACCTTC
>CAYJLQ010000062.1:0-7689 GCA_964370725.1 uncultured Treponemataceae bacterium | reverse complement strand
CCGCCTATTCTACTTGCAGCCATTACAATGTCTTGTCCAAGTTCTGCGATGTCTAGGTTTGTAATATTTGATAGGTATTCTGCTGTTTCTCTGTCTATGTCTGTTGTTGTTGAAGACTGGAGTATTAGCGTATCTGAGAGTATTGCGCTTAAGAGTATGCACGCAATTTCTTTTGGTATTGAAACTCTATTTTCGCGGTATAGGTTTGCTACAATTGTAGATGTTGCCCCAACTGGTTTATTTATAAACGTTATTGGGTACTTTGTTGACAGGTTTCCGAGTCTATGGTGGTCAATTATTTCTTGTATTATATAATTTTCTATTCCGTCTACTGCCTGTGTAACTTCGTTATGGTCTACTAGTATAACTTCTATGTTTGCTTCGTGGAGTAGGTCACTTTCTGAGATTATTCCTATTACGCTACCTTTGTCGTCAATGACTGGAAGGCACCTACTTGGTGACTCTCGCAATAGTGGTTGAACTTTTCTTACTGTGTCGAATGGTTTAACTGGCTTTAGGTCTTTGTCGGCCATTACCGACACTGCTGTTGAATACACGCTGAGCATTGCTGTTGCTGATGTATCGTATGGGCTTATTAGAACCGACACGCCTTTTTTTTCTGCCTTTTCTCGTAGCTCTTTATTTATTACGAATCCCGATGTTACAACTAAGGCTTTTATTCCTGAGTTAATGCAATATTCTTGTACATCTTCTCTGTCGCCTGTAATTACCACCACATTTTCACTTTTGCGCTCATCGAGCAGTGTTTTAAATGTTGAAAACTCTGCTGCCCCTACCAGGATTGTACATTTAAAAAGTTCGTCTTCATTTTTCAATATGAGTGGTTGTGCGTTTAATGTTTCGTGTATAAGTTTTATGCTTGTTGTTACTGCTGCTTCTTTTTCTGGGTTTAATAGTTTTAGCACGTTTTGGGCAAAAGCATTGTAGTGAAGCAGTGATTGGTACTTTCCTTCTTTATTAATAATTGGTAATACCTTTGACTGGCTTGTTTCCATTTTTGCAACTGCAGCCCAGAGTGATGTTCCTTCATCTACCGTATCGCAGCCTTGTTGCATATAGTAGCTTACCTTTGGTAGTAAGTCTGGGATATATTCTGGGTTTGGAACTTTAAATCTATTAAAGATGTACTCCGTTTGGGGAGACATTTTACCTGCTCTTGCTGCCTTACAGCCTTCTAGCCCTAATTCTTGCTTTAAGTGTGCATACGCTGCTGCCGATACAACTGAGTCGGTGTCGGGGTTTCTATGTCCGATAACATAAACTGTTTTTTTCATTTTTACCTTCTTGTTTGACTGCTTTCTATTTTTCCCTTACCTTTTTTGTTAAGGAAGACAGTCTAAATTTTTTCCGTTTTTGTTCACTTTCATTATAACGTGCATTGAATATTTTTGCAATATAAAGTACTCTTGAGCTATGAACATAAAACTAAAACCTCTTGATTATGGTGCAATTGCATGTATGCTTTTATATGCAGGAAGTGCAACGGTTACTCCAATTTGTTTGTTGGCTATGGCAGATGAACTTAATTTTTCTTTATCTGCTGGTGGTGGGATTGAAGGTGTGCGCTCTATGCTTATCTTTGTTTCACTTTTTTTTGGTGGCTTTATGGCTGCAAAAGTGGGAAAGGTGCGCTCATTAACTACGGGTCTTTTTGGTCTTAGTCTTGGATATCTTGTATATGCTATAGCTCCGTCTTACTCTGCCATTTTAGGTGCAACGGTAATTTTAGGGCTTTCATCTGGTATTCTTGAAGGTCTTATTAACCCTCTTGTTGCTGATACTCATCCAGGTGACTCTGGAAGATACTTAAATATTACCAATGCATTTTGGTCGGTTGGTGTTTTAACTACTGTTATTTTAGCTGGAGACTTATTAACTCGTGGCATCTCATGGCGCAGCATTATTGCCTTTTTATCTGCATGTTCTTTTATTGTTGGTATTGCTATGTATTTTTTGCGAAAGCAAGATGCTTCACAAGGTGGCCTAACGGTAAAGCAAGTATTAGTTCAATATCGTGATTGTATCAAGGTAAAACGCTTTTGGGTTTTTTGTGCCATGATGGTTTTTGCAGGAGGGGCAGAAGGAGCTTTTACATTTTGGAGTGCCAGTTATATTCAAGTTAACTTTGCTGCAAATCCTCGTATGGGTGGTTTTGGTACTGCTTTTTTTGCAGCGGGTATGATGGCTGTGCGTCTTATTGGTGGTATGCTAGTAGGTCAAAAGTATTTGCGTCGTTTTATATTAATTTCTGCAGGATTTGGTTGTGTTGTTGCATTTGCAATTCCATTTGTTGAAACCGTATCGCTCTTTTTTATTGTTCTCTTTTTAGCAGGTATGAGCATAGCTTGTTTTTGGCCGTCTATTCAGTCTTACGCAGTAGATAGGATTCCTCAAATAGATTCAACTGCTGCCTTTATTTTAATGTCTTGTGCTGGAGTTCCTGGTTTTGGTCTTGCCTCTTTTGCAATGGGATTTATTGGCGATGCAGTTGGCCTTGGTAAGAGCTTTTTTATTGTTCCGACTTTTTTATTAATTCTTGTTCTTCTCGTTATTATTGAGCGAAATGCGGGATCAAAGTCTAAAGGTGTGTAGATAACATGGAAAAAAAAGAGTGGTTTGAAAAAGATGATTTTTGGCTTAATTTTGGTCCCATTATGTTCGATGAACAGCGTTGGGCAGAAGCTTCTACCGTAGCAAAGCAAATAAAGATATTGGCAAATTTGCAAGATGGATCTTCTATTCTCGACACTGGTTGCGGACCTGGGCGTATTAGCATAGATTTTGCGCTGTTAAACTTAGATGTTACAGGGGTAGATCTTATAGGCCCTTTTTTACAAACTGCAAAAGAAAGTGCTGATGATGAAGGTGTTCCTATAACACTTATACAAGCTGACCTTCGAGAATTTGTGAGTGAAAAAAAATTTGACTGTGCAGCCAACCTGTATACATCATTTGGATACTGTGACAATAAAAAAGATGATGAACTTATTTTGCGCCGCATTGCCGACACTGTTAAAGATGGTGGCTGTTTTATAATGGAATGTTTATCGCGAGAAATAGCTGTTAGGGATTTTACTGAAGGCGAATGGTTTGAGCGTGCTGGAAAAACCGTTTTAACCAAGTTTACAGTAGAAGGAGCATGGGAAGGTCTTCGCTCTAACTGGACCTTGGTTGATAATGTAACCGGAGATCGCTTAACGCATGAGTTTGTGCAAAGGCTATATTCTGCTGTGGAACTTAGAGAGATTCTTTTAACTTGCGGTTACAAAACGGTAGAAATATATGGAGACTTTGACAAATCTCCATATGATCATACTGCTAGAACCATGGTTATTTTTTGTAAAAAATAGTTTTTATTGAGCACTTGTTCCATTGTTTGAAATTGTTGCTATTTCATCAATGGACTCTTTTATAGATGAAACCTTTTTAGAAATTATTTGTGTTTCAGAACCAATAATATCTGCAAGTTCTTTAAATCCTGTAATTGAAGTAGTTAAAGAGCCCGATCCTGTTTTAAGTTCATTCATTTGCAGTAAAATTTCGCTCATCATGTTCGTAATTTCTGACATTTCAGAAAGCATTTCGTGCACTGAAGTACTTGTTTCTTCTGCTGTATTTTTTGATTCAGTTACGTGATTTGTGATTTCTGTAATCATGCTTCCAATAATTTTTGCATTTTCTGATGCTTTATCTGCAAGCTTTCCAATTTCATCTGCAACTATTGAAAAACCTCTGCCTGCATCTCCAGCATGAGCTGCTTCGATTGATGCATTAAGCGACAAAAGGTTTGTATTGTAAGCAATAGAACTTATAAGTGTTGAAATTTCAGAAATACCGCTTAAAGAATCTACAATTGTTGTCATTGAATTCATTGTTTGAAATAAAAGGTCTTCGCTTTTTGTTCCTTTGCTTGCTATTTCGTCAACTATTTCTCGTCTTTTTTCTGTTGCATCTGCTAGGTTATTTATGGTTACGAGCATTTGCTCCAGTGCTGATGTAGACGATGAAAGCGTTAATGCTCTTTCATCAGCTATCTGTACAAAACTTTCAACTGACTTTGAAATGTCATTAATATCTTGATTAACTGTTGTTACTCTACCATTTAAGCTAACAGAGTTTTCTTCTAGCCTGTCTCTTTCCATGTTTAGTATTTGAAGGTTGTAATGAGAGCAATTTTCGCTCTTATTAAGACCATTGTATATTGCAATTGCCATCATTTCGCATGAATTATATCCACAGGAGCAACAATTAATAATATCGTCTTCGCCATACTTGTGCATTTTTTCATAAATAGATTTAATTGTAGCAGCATCTGGGGTAATTATAGTATTGTTAGCAGATAAGTCTTCGTAGGTTCTTTTATAAATGTCTGATTTCCAATAGCTATCAATAGCTTTATCAAGTTTTTTCTTTCCGTTCAACTTGCTAAATGAGGACTTATTTTGTTTATAGGCTGCTTGCATTTCATCTGAACGCTTAGAAACAAAGTACTCCAAGTCATCTTGAGATTTTTCATTTTTTATTTTTTGACTTTTTGTTCCTGTTCCGCCATTACAGCCTTCTTCACAGTTTAGGCAATCTACTAGTAATGGGTTTCTACCCATTTTTATTGCATGAGGGAGTTCATTTAAATAATTATAAATTACATTAGTTCCCTCAATTTTACGAGTCTTTTTATCGATATCGGGAACCTCTCGTTTTGCTGTTGCTAGAAGACCACCTGGGGTAGAAAATAATACGCCCCTTTCGGCTGGTGGGTTGTCGTATGGAGTTTTTGCCATTTTTTCAAGCTCAATATTATTTTCGATAAAATGCTCTTTCACTGCAACCATTGTCACATTCAGAATATCTAATCCTATCTCATCAAATTCACGCTTTTTTGCAACGCAAGGTGATATAGCAACTATTCTGTGGTCTTTATATTGCGGGTAATATTGGTGAATCATTCTAACGGTGTGGAGCATGGGGCTGTCAGCAGGTGCCAAATATGGAATGAGTTCTTTTTTGTATAGTTCAATATAGGTTACAATGGAAGGACAAGGTTGTGCAATTACTACTTTTGGATTTTCTTTTTTTATGTAGTCTAAATATGACTTTACGGTAAGTTCTGCTCCAAAGCTTACATCAAAAATGGCTTCAACGCCTATGCTTTTTAACCATGTGTTTAATTGCAAATAGTTGCCATCAAAAACTGCAGCAGCCGCAGGAGCTACAATTGCAACAAATTTTTGGTTGCTTTTCAAACCTTCAGTAAATTCTGTAAAGTCGCCCTTTATGTCTCTTGCCTTATGTGTGCACGCTGGAATACATTTTCCACACCCCACACATAAATTGTGGTTAATTGTTACTGCGTCTCCGCTGCCATCTATGCAAAATTTTATAGGACAGGCTGCAATACAAGAATGGCAGTTTTTACATTTTTTATCGTCAACAGTTATTACTTGAGAAAGTTGCTTCATAGGGCTCCAGTGTTTTCATGTTTTTTTGTCGAAAATATTATAATATTTTTTAAATATTTCTGTCAAGTAAACAATACAAAGAGATTATAGTTGCAACGGGAAAAGTTATTTGATATTCAAATTTTCAAAAGGTTCAGGTTTTGCAAAGTGATATCCTTGAGAAAAATGCACATTGTTTTCTTGCAATATTTGCTGTATATCTGCATTTTCAACAAATTCTGCAGTAATATAAGCTCCAATAAGCCGTGCCATATAACAAATTGCATCTACGATGAGTTTGCTTTCTTTAGAAGTTGCAAGATTTTTTATAATATCCCCATCAATTTTAATAATATCTGGTCGAAGTGACATAATAGAAGTGTATGTTGCAAATCCAACTCCAAAGTCATCAATTGCAATTTTACATCCTATATCTCTGGCAGCTGCTAAGAAGGTTTCAAGTTCTTTTTCATCGTTATAGTTTTCTGTTTCTACAAATTCAATAATAATTTTTGATGGGTCTGGATGTTGTTTTACTCTTTCTAAAAACCACGCTTTGAACTCTTTAGATTGAATATCAAAAAGTGATACATTGAGACTTAGTTCGCTTTCTTTGTTTTCAAAATCTTTCATTGCTTTATCGAGCATTGTTTTGCTAAGTTGTAAATAAAGTTTTAAATTTTTTGATGCATCTAAAAACATTCCAGGAGGATATATTTTTCCATTTTTATCTTGTACACGCATTAGGGCTTCATATTTTATAATTTCGTTTGTTTCATTATTGTGAATGCCTTGGTAATAAGGAATTATTTTATCATTTTTTATTGCATAATGTAAGAGTTCAAATATTGCTATGTTTTTTTCTTTTTCTGCTTCAAGCTTTTCTTTTTCATTTGTTGCAACAATAAAATTTGTTTGTTCGTATTGGTGTACATAAAATGCGCTTTTTGCCCTGTCTATTAAATTGTCGCCAAAGGCAATTACAAAGCGTGAAATACCACCTATTTCGGTGCTCTGGGCAGTGATTATTTCATATTGCTCATAATTTGCTTTCATGAGACCTAAAAAATCTTCATCACTCATGTCATCGTTTGCAACTGCCATAAAGCTCTTGTAACTATGAATGTATACATGAATAACACTATCAAGCCCCATTTGTTTGTAGGCTTCGTTACCCATGTGTAAAATTTCTCTTGAAGTTCTAAAGTATTTTTCTTCACCATGTGTTGCTATCATCATGTCTGCATTTACAACTTCGGTTAAGCATATTTTTGTGAATTTTTTTTCTGCAAGGTCTTTTTGATATTGTTCATAACTTAAAATATTAAATCTGTGGTCAATAAGTTTATCAGATTCGCTCACAATCTCACCTTCCTTTTAGACAAGTGTCTAAAATTATTGTATCACTATTGTGGTATTGGTGCAAGTGGTTATATGAGACTAGATTGTATTTCTTTACTTTTATTAGATGGCTATTTCGTGAATAGGTAGAGGCTTTGAAAAATGGTAGCCTTGCGAATAATGTACATTGTGTTCCATTAGAATCTTTTGAGTTGCTTCATCTTCAACATATTCCGCTGTAACTTCTGCATTTATTAGGCGAGCCATATAGCAAATTGCATCTAAAATTAAGTTGCTGTCATGAGATGTTGTAAGATTTTTTATAATGTCCCCATCAATTTTTATTATATCGGGCTTTACTGACATTATAGATGTATAGGTTGCAAATCCAACTCCAAAGTCGTCAATGGCAATTTTACAACCTATTTTTCTCACGTCTTTTAAAAAACTTTCTAGCTCTTTTTCGTCATTGTAATTTTCTGTCTCAACAAATTCAATGGTTATTTTAGATGGGTCGGGGTGTTGTTTCACTCTTTTAAGAAACCAATCTTTAAAATCTTTTGATTGAATATCAAACAGTGAAATATTAAGTGCTAATTCACTATCCTTGTGTTCAAAGTCTGTCATAGCTTTATCAAGTAAGGCTCTGCTTATTGGCAAATATAGTTTAAGTTCTTTTGATGGGCTTAAGAAAAAATCGGGAGTGCGGACTTTACCGTCTTTATCGATGATTCTCATTAAAGCTTCATATTTTGTAATTGAGCCAGAATTATTGCAATAAATTCCTTGGTAATACGGAATAAGCTTGTCATTAGTTAGGGCAAAGGGAATTAACTCAAAAATTTCAAGATTTTTTTCATGTTTTTTTTCTAACTGCTCTTTTTCGTCT
>CAYJLQ010000061.1:0-7877 GCA_964370725.1 uncultured Treponemataceae bacterium | reverse complement strand
TTATTATTTGACCATAATAGCTTGGGTCAGTGAGGGTTTCAAGGTAACCTGTCATGCCAGTTGTAAATACAATTTCACCTGTAATACAACCAGTTGCGCCGAAGCTTTTTCCTTCAAATACTTGCCCGTTAGCAAGTAGAATATATGCTTTGTTTGTCATCTTAAAGACGTATTATATCAGAAAGTGAAAAAAGGGGGAATAGGTTTTGAGAAAGAATATGTTGGAAATTTTTGTATTTGTTTTATCCTGTTACATGATAGTAAAAAATGTTGATTTTATGAATAATTTTGTTGACAAATAGAACTACTGGGCTTATAATTAATTGAGGTAAAGTTATTATGAAAAGAATTATAGGTGTTAACACAAATTCCTATCATGGGTTTTCACTTGAAGAAGCCTTGAGAGGTATTGCAGCAGCAGGTTTTTCATATGTTGAGCTCGTAGCTACAAAAGGTTGGACAGAACATGTTTTTCCTTCTCAATCTTTTGAGTATTTGCTAAGTATAAAATCACTTTTAAAAGAGCTTAATCTTAAGGCATTTGCAATAAGCGGACACTGCAACTTAATGGATGAAGATCGATTGGGAGATTTTCGCGCAAATATTGAATTGGCTTCATTTTTTGGATGCACATATATTGTTTCATCTGTTGGAGAAGCACATCTTGAGGACAAGGCAATCGTTGGCACAGAACATGTGGCAAAAAATATAAAAAGTTTGCTTCCTCTTCTTGAAGAATTAAATATGGAACTCGTATTAGAAATACACGGGGATCATTCAACCGCAAAGCATTTACTTGAAATAGTTGAAGCAGTGAATTCTCCACGAGTTGGTATAAATTATGACACAGCAAATGCTATTTTCTATGGTGACGTTGATCCAGAAATAGACATGCTTGCTTGCGGAGATAGTTTGAAATTTATGCATATCAAAGACAAAGCAGGCGAAAAAAAAGAATGGAACTTTCCTGCACTAGGACAAGGATATGTTAAATTTCCAAAGATTTTTAAGAATTTAAAGGATTTGAATAATAATTGTCCGTTAAGTCTTGAAATTGAGTTTACTGAAAAAGGCCCTTCTTCTTTAGAAGAAGTTAATGATGCAGTGAAGGTTTCATTTGACTACTTAAAAGAAGTAGGTATTTAATCGCAATAAAACACAGTTGTGTTTTTTATATATTATTTCGGAGGAAATTGTATGAAAAAAACAAGTTTAACCATTTTGGTTTTGCTTATGATGGCTGCAATGAGTTTTGCAGGTGGCGGTTCTGAGGGTGACAACGATGGGTATACCTTTGGTTATATTGCATATGACATGACTGATATTTGGAATGAGTATTCTGCACGTGCATTTGAGTATGCAGCAAGTCAAGCTGAAGTTCCTGTAGAAGTTCTTCTTTTAGACTCAAAGAATAGTCTTGAAGAATCAATTACAGCAATGGAATCTCTTATTCAACAAGGTGTAGACGGAATTTCGATTTTCCCAATATCCACTGAACAAGGTGCTCAGTTGGTTAAAATGGCAAATGAAGCAGGAATCCCTATTACTGTTGAAAACTTTGCAATGGAAACAGATGACCCAGGTGACTACATCGCTACAGTAGCTGCACTATATGATGATATTGGTTATGCTGCAATTAAATTTATTGCTGAAAATGAACCTGGTGCAAAAGTTTTCTTCTGTGCTGGTCAACAAGGTGCTGGTGTGTATGAAAAATACCAAGAAGGTATCGATCGCGCTTTGGTAGAATATGGAAATGATGTTTCTATTGTTGCAACTTTGCACGGGGACTGGTTAACTGACAAAGCCTATAATGTAACTACAGACTTAATTGCATCTGGAACTGAATTTGACTATATTTTTGCAAATAATGGTCTAATGGCTCGTGGTTGCTACCAAGCATTAGTTGATGTTGGTATGGAATACATTCCTATCGTATCAACAGGTGGATCTCCTGATGACTATGACATGTTGGTTGATGGTATTGAATCAGCTAATATGACAGCTCCTGTTTCATTACAAGGGATAAAAACATTTATTAATCTTTATGACTTCGTAGTTGAAGGCAAAGACCCTAGCGAAAAGTTCACAGCTCTTCCTGTTGTTCCTGTATCAGCAGATAAACTTGATGAGTTTATTGCTTGGGATGACTATGCTGCAGCATATGAATATATGACTAAGTAAACGCTTATGATATAGGCAACCAGTATTTTTATTGGTTGCCTATGTTTCTTACGGAGATTATAGGATGGAAGAAAGTAAAAAACAAGCACAACCCTTACTTATTATGGCCGACGTCGTAAAGGAATTTCCTGGGGTAAGAGCTCTTAATGGAATAAGTTTTGACTTATACCCAGGAGAAATCCATTGCCTGGTAGGAGAAAATGGAGCTGGTAAGTCAACCTTAATGAAAATTTTGAGTGGTGCATATCAACCTACAAGTGGGACTATCACTGTAGAAGGAAACAAATTTAAAAATTTAACTCCAACAATTTCAAAAGATTTAGGGGTTTCCATCGTTTATCAAGAAAATGATCTTGTTCCTAGTATGAATGCTATAGAAAACATTTATGTAGGAAGCGAGCTAACAAAATTGGGACTTTTCTCAGATTTTAAAACAATGCGCGAAAAGACCATTGAACAAGTAAATGAACTAGGCTTGAAACTAAACATTGATCAAAAAATTGAAGACATGTCTGTTTCAGATCAACAATTTGTAAAAATACTTAAAGTTACGCATACAAAGCCAAAAATACTTATTATGGATGAACCTACATCAATGTTTAACATTGAAGATTCAAAAAAAGTATTGCAGTTGACAAAAAAAATAGCTGCAAATGGAATTGGCATTATATATATATCACATTTTTTAGAAGAAGTAGTTGAAATTGCAGATAGAATTACAGTAATTCGGGATGGACAAGAGATTTCAACATATGACAATTCAAAAAAAGATACGAGTTATGATATCATCACAAAAGATATGGTTGGAAGACCAGTTGAAATGTTTTATGCAAAAACAAAATCTGAAATAGGAAATATATCTCTTGATGTTAAAAATTTACAATTGCAAAAAGATAGCCCTATAATAAACTTTTCGTTACGAGAAGGAGAAATATTGGGTTTTGCGGGCATGGTAGGGTCTGGGCGTACTGAAATAATGAGAGCTTTAGTTGGGGCAGATTCCAGATATAAAGGTGAAATTTATTGTAACGGTAAGAAAGTAACAATAAAGTCTCCTGGTGATAGTATAAAAGAAGGGTTTGCTTTTATCACTGAAGATAGGCAAGGTCTTGGACTTATGCTAAACCATTCAATACTAGAGAATGGAATTGTTCTTGCATATAAAGAAAAGATTAAAAACTTTTTTATGAGTTTAAAAAAACAAGCGCCTCTTATTAAACCCTTTAAGGATTCACTAAAGATAAAAGCCTCCTCTCTTTGGACAGAAGTAATAAATCTTTCTGGTGGAAATCAGCAAAAAGTTGTACTTGCAAAATGGTTATTAGTGGATAAACAGTTTTATATATTTGATGAGCCCACACGAGGCATCGATGTTAATGCAAAAGCAGAATTTTATAAGCACATTAATAATCTGGCTCTAGAAGGGAAAAGTATTATTATCATTAGCTCAGATATGCCAGAACTCATTTCATTGAGCGATAGAGTTCTAGTAGTTAGAGAAGGGCGTATTGATGGTGAGCTTGTTGGTGAGCAAATAAATGAACATGAAATAATTAATAGAGCGTTAGGAGTGTAGGAATATGTTAAATAGTAGTAAAATGAATATCGTAAAAGATCAAAGGTTTTTATTGTCTGTAGTTATCTTGGTTTTAGTAACAGTTGTGTCGTTCATTAATCCCCGATTTATAGCTATTACAAATGTAATCTCAATTCTTCAGCAAATAAGTGTATTGGGAATTCTTACCATGGCCATGAGTATATTGCTTATTAGTGGTGGAATTGATTTATCAATTGGTAACATCATGGTTCTTTCAGGTATTATAGTTTCAAAAATTATTTCTACCACAGGAAATTTGGTGTTAGCAATTGCTGCAGGGTGCTGTTTTGGTGTTTTAGCAGGGCTATTAAATGGGGTTATAATTGCAAAAAGCAAAACTATACCTCTTATCATTACATTAGGAACAAGCCAAGTATTTTATGGTTTAGCATTAACAATATCTGATGGCCGTATTATGAGTTTTGAAGGATACTTGGATGCATTAAAATACAAAGTATTTGATATTTTTCCTCTGATGCTTTTTGTTCTTATACTTATGACCGTTTCTGCTTATGTTTTAATGGATAAAACAAAATTTGGAAGACGCGTAGTTGCTCTTGGCGGTAATGAAAAAAATGCTTTTTTATCAGGTATTAATATTGTTCGCTATAAAGTTTTGGTGTATTCGCTTGCAGGTTTTTTTGCTTCAATTGCGGGGCTCGTTTTTGCCGCGCGCATTGACTCCATTACGGCAAATGCAGGACGTGGCTATGAAACTGATGCATTAACAGCTGCAATTATAGGTGGGATAACCTTTGATGGCGGCAAAGGAACAATATTAGGGGCCTTTCTAGGATGCTTTTTGTTAGGAGTAGTTAGAAATGCTATGAATATTTTAAGGGTACCAACATATATACAAACTATTATTACAGGTTGTATCATTGTAGGGGCAGTTGTTCTAAGTAATATAAATAACTTAAAAAAACAAAGTAAATAATGAGGGTTGTATGTTAAAAATTGCTATTATTGGTGCTGGTTTTATGGGAAAAACACATGCTGAGTGTTATCAAAACATGGCAAATGTTGAGCTTGTTGCAATTTGTGATGTAAATGAAAAGCAAGTGAAGTCACTAGCTTCAGAATATTCATGTCAATATGTTTTAGATTATAATGATATCTTGTGTAATAAAGAAATAGATATAGTAGACATTTGTTTGCCAACTTTTTTGCATGAAGAATATGTAGTAAAAGCTGCTCAGAGCGGAAAGCATGTTTTTTGCGAAAAGCCTATAACCCTAACCCAAAGCGCATTTGATAATATGATAAATGCTGTAGAAAAAGCTAATGTAAAGTTAGCTGTTGGGCAAGTGCTTCGGTTTTGGCCTGAATATGCTTATGCAAAAGAACAGTATGATAATCAAAGCTTTGGGAAAATAAAACTAGTGTATGCGTCACGCCGTGCCACTCATCCGAACTGGAGTGATTGGTTTAAGAAACGGGAAAATAGTGGAGGCGGATTATTTGACCTTCATTTACATGACTTAGATTATTTATGCTATGTTTTTGGAACTGTGAAGCAGGTGTATGCTATAGGTGCTAAAAATGAAGCTGGCTGTTGGAACCATATTAATACATCTTTAACATTTGAAAATGGTATAAGTGTAATGGCTGAGGGAATTATGGATATGCCGAGTACTTACCCTTTTTCTACGACACTTCGTTTTATTGGTGAAAAAGCTGCTTTAGAATGTACTATGGTTGCAGGGAATAATTTAGAAGATGTAGGATCTTCTATTAGAAAGTCTGTTTGGTATGAGTCAGATAAAAATACTACTCTTGATATTGATTTATATGATGCGTACTTATTAGAGCTTCAATATTTTGTCGATTGCATTGAAAATGATAAAGAATTAGATAAAATTTCTATAAAAAGTGTGAAGCATGTATTTTCAGTATTGCTTGCAATAGAAAAATCATTAGAAACAGGAGCTGTAGTACATTTATGAAAGAAAAATTAAAAACTGCTTATAGCCTTTTTTCCTTTTCAGAAACAGTAGATGTAAAATGGGCTTTTGAGCATATTGCAAAAGCAGGTTACAATGGGGTAGAGTTGGTATTTGGTGAAAATGGGTATTTAACCCCTGAAACAACTGAAGCTCAAATACGTGAAATTGGGGTGATGGCACAAGATTTTGGATTGACAATTCCAAGTATAGGTGTTTGGTCGCTTTGGGAAAACAACCTAGTCTCTGATAGCAAAAGTATACGCGAAAAAGCGGAAAATATTATCACAAAACAACTTGAGGCATCACAGATTGTTGGAGCAAGTAATATTCTCGTTGTTCCAGGTTATGTAGGCTGCGATTTTGTAAGTAATCCTGAAAAAATACGCTATGATATAGCTTGGGAGCGAGCTCAACAAAGCTTTTCAAAATTAGCGGTAACAGCAAAAAACACCAATGTGAAAATAGGTATTGAAAATGTATGGAATCGATTTTTGCTTTCGCCATTAGAAACTAAGCAATTTATAGACGAAATTGGAAGTGATTTTGTTGGTGTCTATTTTGATGTTGGTAATTGTATATATACGGGCTATCCTGAGCACTGGATAGAAATATTAGGTCATAGAATTGTCCAAATACATCTTTCAGATTACCGTTTTTCACAAGCTGGGCTGGGTGCATTTGTTGACTTGTTTGCTGGTGATGTAGATTTCGAAGCCGTAGCTAAGGCGTTACATTCTATTAACTACGATGGATATTTAGTGTTAGAGATGCTACCAAATTATAAGCGCTTTCCAGAAGTTTCTTGTGCGTCAAATAAGCCTGCTGTAGATAAAATTGCAAGTTTAATACACGAATTATCACGATAAGTTTTTAAGGTTTATCATGTGTTGGTGGGCAAATAGCTCATCAATACATAATAATGCTGCTCCTTTAGCAGCATTGTTTTCGTGTGATTGGGAAAACCCAATAGTAAAATCGGATTCTGTCCATGGATTCGACTGCTTTAATGTTTCTTTTCGAATATAGTCTAAATAGATTGGGCCTAGCAGTGAAGATCTTCCTGCAATGATTATCTTACCAGGATCTAAAAATATTGTTAACTTGCCTAATAAATCTCCTAAGCTAGTTCCTGCTTTTCTTATTATTTCTAATGAGTATCTATCCCCTTTGTCAGCAGCTTGCCTCAAATCTGAAATAGACACACATTTTTTTTCTGCATAAATTTTTGCTAAACTACTATCTGGTTTTGCAATTGCAATTTCTTCTGCTTGTTTTTCAATTGCAAGTAAACTTGCTACAGCTTCAATACAGCCTATTTTGCCACAATTACACGGGGTTGTTTGGCCTTCAAGTTGAATATGGCCTATGTTTCCACCGCCACCTTTTTCCCCTCTGTAAATGCTTCTGTTTATTACAATACCGGCACCAATTCCTGTTCCTACTTTTACACAGAGTAAAACTCCACAAGGGTTTTCTAAGTCAACAAATTCGCCTAATGCAAGTGTATTTACTTCATTGTCTACAAAGGCAGGGCAGTTATAACGTTCTTCCAATACTTCTTTTATAGGAAATAAATGCCATCCAGGCATAAATGCTGGGTGAAAAGCAGAACCTGTTTCATAATTAACAGGAGATGGAATCCCCATACCAATTCCAAGAATAGGTATGTTTTTGTTTTGATGAGCTGTTAATACTTTGTCAATATTTGTAAAAATTGAATCCATGACAGGTTCTGGGCCGCATAATAAATCTATAGGGAAGGTTTCAACATGTAATACAGTGCCTTCAATATCGCAAAGAGCAATTCTACACAGGCTTCCACCTAGTCCTATTCCTAATACATACCCTAAGTTTTTATTTAAGCGAAGGCCAATGTTTTTTTTCTGCCCCTTATTTGAAACCTCATCAGAAATAATATATCCACCTGATAATAGTTTTTCACAATTTATAGAAACGGTAGACCTTGAATAACCACTAATTTTGCTTAACTCTGCTTGAGAAATAGAAGTATAATCTTTAATTAATCTTAGTAGCGTAACCACAGCTAAGTCAAAAGGTTTTGTTGTGAGGCTTTTCATAAATATAGTATAGCATGAAAATCATAAAATAACTAGCAAAATAAATATGTTGCACTCAAAAATAGCCCATAA
>CAYJLQ010000060.1:0-7944 GCA_964370725.1 uncultured Treponemataceae bacterium | reverse complement strand
CATATACGACTTAAGTAGCACAGCCACAGGAATAAATATTCAACAAATTGTGCTACCTACAACATTTCTTTTCCTTTTTTATATATCGCTATTTATTCTTTTTAACATCATAAACTTACATGCATACAAAATAAAGGCATCAGAACTTGAAGATACAATAAGCAAAGAAAAACACTTAAAGGCAGCACTTCTCAACGAAACAAAGGTGTATGCTGAGTTTAATTGTACAAAGGATGTTTTAATAAGACTAGTAATAAATGAAAAAGATTATGATGTAGCACAATATCAATCTTATTTAAATTTTTTAGAAGTAGCTTCTACAAAGTATATTCATGAAAAAGATCAAAAAATTAAAAGTTTAATTTCATCAAAGAGTATCATTGAATCCTGCAATAGAGGCATTTTCCAATTTGAACATGAATATAGAGCTTTACGATATCCTGATGTTAACTTAAAAAATAATCCTTATATATGGCATAAGCTTTTTGTTAAAAGCAGACTTGACCCTACCACAGATGAAATACATGCTATTTGCCTTATCCAAGAGATTCATGACGAAAAGGAAGAGCACTTAGCACTTAAAAATAGAGCTGAAAGAGATCCTCTTACAGGTGGCTATAATAAAATGGCTGCACAAACATACATAAAAAAACACTTAAAAGAACATAGCCAAGGCACGTTTTTCATGATTGATTTAGACAATTTCAAACAAGCTAATGATAACTTTGGACACGCATTTGGAGATGAAGTTCTTTGTACAATATTTAATGACATAAAAAGTCACTTTAGAGCTTACGATATTGTAGCTAGAATAGGCGGTGATGAATTTATTGCATTTACTCCTGATGTCTTACAGCATGATATTTTGGAGAGAAAAGCTCAAAGTATTTGCACAGCCGCTACTCATATTTATACTAATGATAATAACGTATCAGTAAAAGTATCAGCTAGCATAGGTATTTCGCAAGCTCCGGAAAATGGATTAGATTATGATTCGCTGTTTACGAAGGCTGACAAGGCTATGTACATCGCAAAAAGAAGCGGAAAGTCAACTTTTTCAATTTCACCAATGTAATTTTTAACATTTAGTACCCTAGATATGCTATACTTTATACAAGGAGATTTGAATGAATTATACACCTAACAACACCCGCTATGATTCCATGGTATATAATAGATGTGGCAATAGTGGATTATTACTACCTGCAATATCACTAGGACTTTGGCACAACTTTGGTTCAACAGCAGACATGAATACTATGAAAAACTTATGCTTTACTGCTTTCGATAACGGAATAACACATTTTGACCTAGCTAATAATTATGGACCAGTTCCTGGTAGTGCCGAGGAAAATTTTGGCAAAATTGTTTCATCTGACCTAAATCATCATAGAGATGAACTGATAATATCAACAAAAGCGGGATATGACATGTGGCCAGGTCCTTATGGAAACTGGGGTTCACGAAAATATCTTATTTCTAGTCTCGATCAAAGTTTAAAAAGATTACAACTCGATTATGTAGACATATTTTACCATCACAGAATTGATCCTAACACTCCATTGGAAGAAACTATGGGAGCATTAGATTCTATTGTAAAATCGGGAAAGGCATTGTATATTGGCTTATCAAATTATGATGGCAATACTATGAGGAAAGCTGCAAGTATCTTACAATCACTTAATTGTCCTTTTATCATAAATCAAAATAAATATTCGCTACTTGATAAAACAATTGAAAACAATGGCTTAAAAGATGAGTGCAAACAAGACAATAAAGGTTTAATAGTTTTTAGCCCTTTAGCACAGGGTCTTTTATCTGATAAGTATCTAAATGGTATTCCGAAAGATAGTAGGGTTTATACAGATGGGCGCTTTCTCAAAGAAGACAATATTAATGACAAAATACTAGCGAAAATACAGGCTCTTAATACCATCGCAAGGCAAAGAAAACAAACACTAGCACAAATGTCTTTATCATATCTTTTACAGGATAAGGCTGTAACATCAGTGTTAATTGGAGCATCTAGATGTGAGCAAATTATAGAAAACGTAAAAGTAATAAATAATCTGATATTCTCACAAACAGAAATAGAGATAATAGAAAGCATCTTAAAAGGCTAAAAAAAAGCACTTCTCTAAGAAGTGCTTTTTTTGATTATTTTTTATCAGCGCCTGTTAAATTATAAAGATATCGTTTAATTTTTTGGCTTGCTGTTTTTTCAAACTCTGAAACCGCTTTTACTACGGATACCTTTGAAAATTTATTAACTTGACTATTCGTAAAATACTTTATTTCCGACAAAATTTCTTCTTGCTTAAATAATATTGCTTCTTTAATATCTTCAACGGTATTTAATATGCTATCAGAAATTTTTTGCTCATCAAGTTGAACGAGCGCTACAAGACCTGAATCATCTTCAACTACTAGAGATTCTAAAACATCAGGATGTTGATTTAAAACAAACTCAATATCTTCTGGATATACATTTTCACCACCAGAACCTAAAATCATATTTTTTAAGCGCCCTTTAAGTGACAATCGTCCCTTTGTTATTTCACCCAAGTCGCCTGTCTTAAACCATCCAGGACCTACTGAATCTTCTTCAGTAGTAAAAACTTCAGCTGTAAGCTCTTTTTCCTTATAATACCCACGCATAATATTATCACCACGAGCAACTACTTCCCCAATTCCGCTTACTGGATCTGGATTTAATATTTTAAGCTCAACCCCTTCCATCCTTGGACCAATTGTACCAGGTTTAGTATTTTTAGGATTTGAACCTGCAAGCAATGGAGATGTTTCTGTAAGGCCATATCCAATAGCATAAGGGAACTTTGCATCTTTTAAAAATTGTTCAACAACCGGATCAATCTTAGCACCACCAATTCCGAAAAATCGTAGTCTTCCACCAAAAGTCTTTTTTAGTGACTTTCCAGCAAGTCTATGAAAAATAATTTGAAAAAAACGTATTGAATAAAGCTTTTTAATTAGAGGTTTCCGTGTAAAAGTAGGAATAATTTTGTTTTTATAAATTTTTTCCATAATTATAGGCACACTTAAAACTATTGTCGGGCGCACGGTCTTAAAGGCAGGTAGCAATGTTGAAACAGTCGGGGGCTTACCTAAGTAATAAATACATGAGCCATTCATAAACTGCAAAATGAAACCTAAACTAAACTCATATACATGGGATAATGGCAAGAACGACAAACATCTATCTCGTTTGTTTATTCTTTGTACAGTTTGAACCTGCAATGCCATAAAAACGAGATTTTTATGTGTTAATTCTACTCCCTTAGAGCGACCAGTTGTCCCTGATGTATATATAATAGAAGCTGCATCTTCTGGTACAATTGTAACTACAGGTACTTCACCTTTTAACTCTAATAAGGCTGCAATAGATTCTTTAAGATTCTTTCCTTCCTTTCTCAAAAGGTGAAAGTCTTCAACTCTTATAACAAAAGGAATAAGTTTTGCACCTAGTGATAATGTAGAGCCTTCCATTTTCTCTGATATAAATATACCTGAAACATCTGCATGAGTTAAAATAGACTCTACTTCTGTAACACTAAAATCAGGAAGGATAGGAACAGCAATTGCTCCATAGTTTACAATTGCAAAATATGCTATACACCAATTTGGATCACTTCCGCTCCAAATAGCAACCTTATCACCCTTCTTAATATTTAGCGATGATAAAAGCACAGAAACTTCTTGTACCTTTTTTTCAACTTCAGAATAAGTGATAGGTGTTGTATTAACAAATGAAAGAGCGTTACACTCCGCAAAATGTTTTACCGAATGATTAAACAAACAGGGGAAAGTATAATCCCCGATATCTTGGAGTGTAACCATATTTTATGCTCCGAAAGGATTTGTACGAACAAACGTATCATCTCTTTCGTATCCAACTGAGATAATACCTACGTGAGTTCCACAGAATTCTTCAATAAACTCTACGTATGTTCTTGCATTTTGAGAAAGCTCTTCGTACGATCTACAAGCATTAAGAGCTGTTTTCCATCCCTTAAACTTTTTCAATACAGGCTTTGCTTTATCTAACGCTTCTATTGAAGTTGGAAAGTCTGTTACCTCAACTCCATCAATTTCATAAGCAACACATGCTTCAATTTCATCTAAGGTATCATAAATATCTAAGTGTGTTAAAACAAGACTAGTAATTGAATTAACTCGACATGCATAACGAAGTGCAACTAAATCGAGGTATCCACATCTTCTTGGACGACCTGTTGTAACACCGTATTCACGACCTGTTTCTCTTACATAGTGATACAATTCACTTTGTGTTTCTTCGTCAAATTCTGTAGGCATAGGACCATTTCCTACTCGTGTAGAATATGCTTTAAATACACCAAGAATCTCATCTAGATTTTTTGGACCAATACCAGATCCAACGGCTGCTCCAGATGCACAAGACATTCCAGAAGAAACATAGGGATATGTTCCAGAATCTAAATCTAAAAGAGCACCTTGAGCGCCTTCCATTAACACTTTTGAGTTTCGATATTGCCAAAGCTCAGCTGTAATGTCAACACGCATTTTTACTAAATCATCTATATAAGGAGCTAAAAAGGCTCTGTCTTCCTCTTCTAGCTCATCCATTTTGTCTTTCCAAGTTAAGTCACTTAGGCGAATCCCATCACGTTCTGACTTCATTGAGTATGTAGTACCAATACCACGTCCAGTTGTACCGATTGGATTTTTTCTCGCTGCATCGCGTTCTTTATCCATTTCTCGATAACGAGGCAATACTAAATGAGCACGGTCAGAAATAAAAACTCGGCCTTCCCATTCAATCCCCTTGCTTTTTAACATATCCAATTCTTCAAATAAAGCTTTTGGATCTATTACCATAGCCATACCAAGATAAACTTTTTTACCTGGATGTAAAATACCAGATGGTACTAAGTGCAATGCATATTGATCACCATTTACAACAATTGTGTGACCGGCATTTGCCCCACCTGCATAACGAACGACTATATCGCAAGAATCTGCCAAATAATCGACAATTTTACCTTTACCTTCATCGCCCCATTGGGCACCTATTACAACTACATTCATGTGCTTACTATAGCATATTTTTAAGATTATGAATAGTCTGTTTTTGTCATTTTAAGCTTATTCTTTTCTACGCGCTATATATATATTTAAAGCAAAAAAAAGGGAAGTATGTGATATTACTATCAACACTTCCCATTTTTTATAAAAACAATGCTATTCAGCAGCTGTTTCTTCTGTTGTTGCTTCTTCAGCAGGAGCTTCTGTAGCTTCTACAGCTGCAGGAGCAGGAGCTTCTTCCACAACAGGTTTTGGTGGTGGATTATTTTTAATAGCTGCATTGCAATATTTGCATACAGTCATTTTTGTTCCATCAACTTCATGTTCGTATAGAACTTTAATATTTCCGTTATTACAGCGAGGACATGTCCCTCTTCCGCTTTTAACTTGGTCTTTAATACCTTTACCACGATGTGATTTTGACATATACTCTCCTATTCAGCTTTTTCACTTGTAGCAGCTGCAGCTTTTTTAGCCTTTGGTTCAGCTTTAGCTGTAGACTTTGCTTTAGCTGGGGCTGATTTTTCAGTTTTTGCAGGAGCTTTTGACTCTTTTTCTGCATCAAATTTATAGTCAACCAATTCTAAAATTACTACATCAGCTGCGTCTCCTTGTCGGAAACCAAGCTTCATGATACGAGTGTAGCCACCCTTTCTATCCTTCATTCTAGGACCAATATCTGTAAACAACTTTGCTAAAATTGCAGGATCTGAAATAAATCTTGCTACTTGACGACGGTTGTGAACTGTATCAACCTTTCCTCTAGTAATCATTTTTTCTGCAGCTTTGCGTACTTCTAAAGCTTTTGCTTTAGTTGTTGTAATCCGCTCATAGCGAAACAAAGATGTTACCATGTTGCGTGACATTGCTCTTCTATGAGAACTTGTCCTCGAAAGTGGGTTAAAACCTTTTCTATGATTCATCTGATTCTTCCTTTTTCTTAGTGAAGTTTATTGCATTTTTAAGATGACTGTAGTCGGTCATACCGAGATTTAAGTTCCACTCAAGAAGCTTGTCTTTAATTTCTAGTAAGCTCTTTTTACCAAAATTTCTTGTTTTGGCGATGTCATCTTCTGTTTTTTTAGTCAATTCACCAATTGTATGAATGTTAGCATTTTTTAGACAATTTGATGAACGAACAGAAAGTTCTAATTCTTCAACTGGGGTGCTTAAAAGTTGTTTAATTCTTTCGTCACCTTCGTCAAGTTCATCATTTCGACCAATTTCACTATCATTAAAATTAATGAAAATTGAAAAATGTTCTTTAATGATTTTAGCAGCTTCACCTAAAGCATCTTCTGGTGCTATGGTTCCATCTGTCCAAATCTCCATTACCAATTTATCGTAGTCGTTGCGTGCACCAACTCGACAAGGCTCAATTGAATACTTCACTTTTGGAATAGGAGTAAATATTGCATCCATTGGAATAGTTCCAAGAACTTCAATATATTTCTCATTTTCTTCTGCAGGAATATATCCACGCCCAAGATCAACTTGCATTTCAAACTCAAGTTTTGCACCTTCCATCATAGTGAAAAGTTCAACACCTTTTGTTAAAACTTCAAGCTGACTGCCTTTATCTAGCATATCACTTGTTACTACACCAGGACCTGAAAACTCGAACATGAATGTTTCTTGTTCAACATCTTCTGCAAGTTTTACTCTAATTTGCTTCAATGTGTTCAAAATTTGAAGTGCATCATCAACAACATTTGGAATATTTTCAAATTCACTAGAAATTACATGCGGTACACCATCAGCATCATATGATGTAATGCGTACTGAAGTAATTGCATAGCCTTGAATCCCAGAGAGTAATACTCTTCTTAGAGTATTACCAACTGTTGTTCCATACCCAGTTTCAAATGGATAAGCAATAAACTTACCATAACTTGGGTTAGAATCAAGATATTCAAACATAATCCCTTTGGGTGTTTTAAAACTCTTCATTAAGTTTTTTCGAGCCATTTTTCACCTACCTACATACGACGTGTTTTACGAGGACGACATCCATTGTGTGGAATAGGTGTCACATCACTGATTGACTTAATCTTTAAGCCCATCGCACCCAAAGAGCGCACTGCTGATTCGCGTCCAACACCAGGGCCTTTAACGAATACGTGTACTTCTCTTAAACCGTAGCTTACTGCTTTTTGAACAGCAGTTTCGGCTACAGATTGTGCAGCGAAAGGAGTAGATTTTTTGGCTCCTCTAAAGCCAAGCCCGCCAGAAGATGCCCATGAAAGTGCATTTCCTTTTAGGTCGGTAATAGTTATAATAGTATTATTAAACGTAGCTTGAATGTAAACATTACCTTCATATACACTACGTTTCTCTTTTCTTTTTTTTACGGTTGCCATTAATTATGCCTCCAGCTTATTTCTTCTTACCAGCTACGGTCTTTTTCTTACCTTTGCGAGTTCGTGCATTGGTTCGAGTTCGTTGACCACGTACAGGGAGCCCCTTTCTGTGTCTCAAGCCTCGGTAACAACCAATATCCATAAGTCGTTTAATATTAAGACCAACTTCTGTTCTAAGTCGACCTTCAACTTTGTATTCGTTATCAATAAGAGTACGAATTACCGCAACTTCATCTGTAGATAAATCATTCATGTTGCGAGTTGGTTCAATCTTAGCTTTAGCACAGATTTCATCTGCAGAAGAACGCCCAATTCCATAAATATATGTCAATGCAATATTGACGTGTTTGTTAGGGAGGTCAACTCCCGCAATTCGAGCCATTTATTTCTCCTTAGCCTTGTCGCTGCTTATGTTTAGGGTTAGAACAAATAATTCGCACAACGCCGAATCGTTTGATTACCTTACACTTATCACAAATAGGCTTTACACTTGTTCTTA
>CAYJLQ010000059.1:3855-7990 GCA_964370725.1 uncultured Treponemataceae bacterium | reverse complement strand
AGAAAACAATGAACAGAACTTCATGGGAAACTGTTATTCCTCTAATTTTCATGTTCGCTGTTACATTATCAGCATTAGTATTGTTGGTAGTTTCAAACTTTGCAAAAGCTACTGTAGATGGGTACGTTCTTGGCGTAATCGCTATTGTACTTATTGTTTTAGCAGTACTTGAATTAATTACAACTTTTACAAGTTCAAAAAAAGCAATGTAAGGTTTTTTACCTAACAAAAAAGCAACCGAACACATCTTCGGTTGCTTTTTTTTGTTTAAAATCACACTACTTTAATCAGAGTGATAATCAATGAAATTTTAAGAGTTAATAATTCACACTAAAAGCTAGTGAAACATTCATTTGAGGTAAGGATCCTGGCTCTAAACCTAATTCTTTACCAAAAGCTGCAAAATCAAACGTTACATTTTTTACACGCACTCCAAATCCTGCATTCAAATACATCTCATTCAAACCTGCCCTAAGTGATAATACATCAAACAAGGTAAGTTCTGTACCTAAAGATAAATTTAAAACTGGATTTCGACTTGCAGGATTGCCATCTAATAGCATTACAAGATTTTTATAGTCTACCATAAAAATAAAGTTTGTTATTACTTCTTCAGCCCTCCCCACTGGAATATCTACACCAAGCCCCACATCTAAAGAATTTTCATCGCTGCCTCTTGAAGAACTAACAGGCTCAAAATCTTCAATGTTATCTAGTCCATATTTCTGAGACCATATAAAATTGATAGGATCCCTCCATACAATACCTGCGCTGAAAATATCAATAAATTTATAATACAAGCCCATATCGATTGAAAACCCAGAATGTGTGTAAATTGGCAAAATATTTGCGAGGTTTTCTGTATCGGTAACGAGACTCACTGGCTCAACGCCAGCTACTCCTCCCTCCAACATAAAAAATCCTTTTACACTAAGTCCAGCTGAAAAATAATGATCTTCAATGTCAATGATAGGGGCTCCATACGATAACTGAGCTAAATTGTCAAAAGCAGCAAGCCCATCCATATGACTTATTGTCGGAATTAACGTAAAAAAACGGATTTTACTAAATATACCCCATCCAAGGCGACCATAACTGAGGTCATGCAATGAACCCAATGCTAAAGGTCCAATATGTTCAAATCCTGCGTTTATTCCATTCACTCCAAGAACTGCTAACAAGTCCTCTTCTAGATCGATTTCAAGTTGGGAATCAGTACTTTCGCTATTAAGCGCATCAATCATAATTGTTGCTAATTTATATCCAAGTTCTGGGTTTGACATACGTGTATCCATATTAAACCAAGTTGCTTTTCCATCTGTAACAGGAATCCCTGCAGGATTTGCAAAAAAAGTAAAAAAGTCAGTCGTATCTGTTACGTGGTACCCGCCTATTGCATTATACCGAGAAATATTAAAGACTGGTATGTTTGGAACATATTCTTGAGAAAAAACAAGTGATCCAAAGAACATAAAAAAACAAAGCAGAAGTATTTTTTTCATATTGTTAACCTATACCTCTGCACCGAGAAATCCAGAAAAGATTCCCTCAAGGCCGCCCATTGAAGAAAGTCCATCTTCTTCGCTAAAAACATACAGAACTATTACAGCGTTAACGAGTGCACGTACATTATCGGGGGTAGTCGACAAATCTGATGCCAATATTTTCTCAAGTGCTTCTTTTTCACTTAGTTCTACTGTGTCATTTGTGTCTTTATAATACTCATCACCTAATGTAGTAAACGTATTAGAAAATAAACCACTTAAAGTTGCATCATTCGTAAGAATACCCCCTTCTTTTGTAATTGCAGCTGTTAAAGCAAGTACACCCATTAAAAAGGCATCAGGTTCCTCCGTGATTAAAGCTTTTACTATTTCATCATTTATAAAAAAACTTTCTATTATTCCGTATGAAACACTCGTATCTATAAAAGAAAGTCCTTCATTTAATACTACATTCATAAAGTCATCAGTTTGCTCTGTATCCATACTTGATAAACTATCGAGTGTGAGTATTCCAAGCAAATCGTTTGGAGTAGGCAGCATTCCTGAAACAACAGTGTTTACTATGGTACCTTGATCTTCAATACTCAAATTATTTAATTCAT
This sequence comes from uncultured Treponemataceae bacterium, assembly GCA_964370725.1. Lineage (GTDB taxonomy): Bacteria > Spirochaetota > Spirochaetia > Treponematales > Treponemataceae > CAYJFX01. The sequence continues at coordinate 5,883 of CAYJLQ010000059.1, read as the reverse complement.
TGATATCCTTTTTTGATAAGGCCTTCGCAATCCCTTTTGAATCTTCACTAGATAATACTTGTTTTGAATTTAACAAATCTACAATTTCTTGTACTGAAGCATCCTCTAAAACTTTGCTTAGATCTCGGGGATTTCCAAGAGACTCAGTGAACATACTACAAGATAAAAGTGAAAATACAAATAAAAAGGATAGAGCGCACCCACTTAGATTTTTCATACAACTCCCCCAAATATATAAGAAACATACTACTTTTTAATGGTAAAATATTTTACTCATTTTGTCAATGAAGATGATGCACAACAAGCGATAAATACTATCAGTATATAAAAAAATAACTTGCGTTATAGTAATAATATGATACAATAGAAGTATGAAAAAATATATACTTTCACTCGACCAAGGGACAACTTCCTCTAGAGCAATTCTCTATGACAGGGAAGCGAAGCCTTTATTATCTGAAAATCAAGAGTTTACCCAACATTATCCTAAGCCAGGCTGGATTGAGCATGATGCTGAAGAAATATTAGAATGTCAGCTTACTGTTGCAAAGAATGTTATAAACAAAGCAAAAGCAGACTTTAATGCCTCAGCTGATGAAATAGCTGCTATTGGAATCACAAACCAAAGAGAAACGGTAGTTTTATGGGAAAAAGATAGCGGAAAGCCCGTTTACAATGCTATTGTATGGCAATGCAGAAGAACAGCATCACTGTGCGAAGAATTAGTATCAAAAGGGCTAGATGAAGTTATTCAGGAAAAGACAGGACTTGTTATAGATGCATATTTTTCAGGCACAAAGATTAAATGGATTTTAGATGAAGTTCCAGGCTTACGAGAACGAGCACAAAAAGGGGAAATACTTGCAGGAACAATAGATACTTGGCTTATATGGAAACTAAGCGGCGGAAAAGCACATGTAACTGATGCAACGAATGCTAGTAGAACAATGCTTTATAATATTTACCTTGATGACTGGGATGAAGACCTTTTAGAATTATTTGACATTCCACGCATAATGCTTCCAAGTGTACAATCATCAAGTGAAATTTACTGCCTAACTGACGAAAGTGTTTGCGGATTTTCTATCCCTATTGCATCAGCGATTGGAGATCAGCAAGCAGCCCTTTTTGGACAAGGATGCTTTAATGAAGGTAATGTAAAAAACACCTATGGTACGGGCTGTTTTATATTAATGAATACTGGCACAAAACCAGTTGTATCTAAAAACAAGCTTTTAACTACAGTCGCACTGAGCTTAAATGGAAAAATATATTACGCGCTAGAAGGAAGTATTTTTATGGGCGGTGCAACTATAAAATGGCTTCGCGATGAACTAGAACTCATTTCATCAGCACCAGAAGTAGACAAACTTGCAGAGTCTGTTGAAGATGCCAATGGAGCATACCTTGTACCAGCCTTTACAGGTCTAGGCGCCCCCTACTGGGATATGTATGCACGAGGCACACTAGTTGGACTAACACGCGGTGTAAAAAAAGCTCATATTTGTAGAGCTGTAATTGAAGCCATTTGTTACCAAGTAAAAGATGTATTAGACTGCATGACTGAAGACTCAGGGCAGAATATTACAAGCTTAAATGTTGATGGGGGAGCAAGTGTTAGCAATGTAATGCTTCAATTCCAATCTGACATAGTAAACACAACAATATCACGCCCTCAAAACATAGAAACCACTGCCTTAGGAGCAGCATTTCTTGCGGGACTAGCAGTAGGATTTTGGGAAACTAAAGAGAGTATAACAAAATATCTAAAAGCAGATAAGGAGTTTACACCTAGCATGAGTGAAACCCAAAGAAAGGCCTTATATACTGGTTGGAAAAGAGCTGTAGAACGATCAAGGGAGTGGATAGAAAAATGACATATGATGTTGCAATTATAGGCGGAGGCATTTCAGGTGTTTCAATCGCAAGAGAATTATCAAAGTATAATCTTGATATATGTATATTGGAAAAAGAGAATGATGTTGCATGCGGCACATCGAAGGCAAACTCTGGGATAATTCATGCGGG
>CAYJLQ010000059.1:0-3755 GCA_964370725.1 uncultured Treponemataceae bacterium | reverse complement strand
CTTTATGCGCCTACTGCAGCAATAATAAGCCCATACCAAGCAACATGGTCTATAGCTGAAAATGCTGTACACAATGGCGTAAGCATTTTTCGAGAATGCGAAGTTAGAAGCATAGAAGCTAGTACAGAGGTCTTTAAAATTGAAACAGGAAAATCTACTATTTTAGCAAATTATGTAATTAATGCAGCAGGATTATATGCAGATTCTATAAGTAAAATGATAGGATCAAAAACCTATACCATAGTACCGAGACGAGGTGAGTATAGCCTTTTAGATAATAATTGTAAAAACCTAGCTCATCACGTACTTTTCCAAACTCCAAACGAGCTAGGAAAAGGAGTACTTGTTTCTCCAACCGTTGATGAAAATATTCTCATAGGGCCATCTGCAGATAGCTGCGCAGATAAAACATTTATGGGAACATATAGAGAAAATCAAGACTTTATTCTTGAAAAAGGAGAAAAAACCATTCCAAATATCCCACAAAGAAATATAATAAATTCTTTTGCAGGGGCTAGAGCAATAGCATATTGGGTGGATGAAGATGGAAATACAGCACAGCCCGTAAACGATTTTATCATTGAAGAAGACAAAAATGTAAAACGATTTGTACACGTAGCAGGTATTAGCTCACCAGGGCTCGCATCAGCACCAGCTATAGCAGAATATGTTGTAGAAATACTAAAAAATGCTGGCTTAGAATTAAATGAAAACAAGGATTTTATACCCATTTTTAAAGGAATTGCCAATTTTAAATTAGCATCAGATAAAAAGAAAAAACAGCTTATTGAAACAAATAATCTTTACGGAAGAATTATTTGCCGCTGCGAAATGATAACAGAAGCTGAAATTGTACAAGCTATTCACAGTGCAGTTGGTGCAGTCGATTTAGACGGAGTAAAAAGACGTACGCGAACAGGAATGGGAAGATGCCAAGGAGGATTTTGTTCTCCACGAGTAACTGAAATAATTAGCCGTGAACTAAACATACCAATGATTGACGTAACAAAAAAAGGTGGTTGCTCCTTTATTCTAAACACAAAATCGAGAAACACAATCTCCACAAAAGGGGGAAAATAGAATGAACTATGACCTAGTAATAATTGGTGGAGGGCCTGCAGGACTTGCCGCAGCTGTATCAGCTCGAGAACACGGATGCGAAAGCATCTTAATTCTTGAACGAGACGTAAGGCTTGGAGGAATACTTTTACAATGTATACACAATGGATTTGGACTTCACCATTTCGGAGAAGAATTAACAGGGCCAGAATATGCTGCACGTTTTATTGATGAGGTAAAAAAATATAATATAGCATACAAAGTAGACACAATGGTATTAAACATTAGTGCAGATAACTCAGATTCTGAAAATTCAAAAAAAATTGTAACAGCTATTAATACTATCGATGGAATGATGAATATTGAAGCAAAAGCAGTTATTCTTTCCATGGGCTGCCGCGAAAGAACAAGAGGCGCTCTAGTTATACCGGGAACACGCCCAGCAGGTATTTTTACGGCAGGAAGCGCTCAACGTTTTGTTAATATGGATGGATATCTCCCAGGTAAAAAAGCAGTTATTTTAGGTTCTGGAGATATCGGACTTATCATGGCAAGGCGTTTAACTTTAGAAGGCGTTGAAGTTAAGCTTGTATGCGAACTAATGTCCTTTTCTGCTGGATTAACACGAAACATCGTTCAGTGCGTTGAAAACTTTAATATTCCACTCAAATTCAGCCATACAATAACTGCAATACATGGCAAAGAGAGAGTAGAAGGCATAACGGTTGCCCAAGTTGATAAAAACAGAAAACCAATAAAAGAAACAGAAGAATTTATTGAATGTGACACGGTTTTATTATCAGTAGGGCTAATCCCAGAAAATGAAGTATCAATTGAGTGTGGTGTATCAATGGACTCAAGCACATCTGGCCCAATTGTAAATGAACGAATGGAAACATCTATTAAAGGTGTTTTTGCATGTGGCAATGCAGTTCATGTTCATGACCTTGTAGACTTTGTAACCCAAGAAAGTATGAGAGCTGGAAAAAACGCTGCCAAATATGTACAAGGTGAAAAACCATTAAACCCTAAACACATCACACTACGGCCGGGGAATCGAGTACGATACACTGTACCACAATATATTGAAAGCACAGAAACTGATGACGAAATATCCATTATGTTTAGGCCAACAGATGTATACAGAGATGTACAGATAGTTGTATATAGCAATAATCAGCGTATCAAAGCACAAAAGAAAAAAATTGTAAAACCAGGCGAAATGCAAATTGTAGATCTTAAGGGAGAACAATTAGCAAAAGTCATAGATAACATAACCGTATCAATTGAAATTCCAGAGGAGGACAGAGAATGATAGCAGAAACACTGAGTCAAGAAGTACAAACAAGTACAAGTAGTGCTGATATTGAACGAGTACCTTTAACATGCATTATTTGCCCCATCGGATGCTTAATGGAGGTATCTATTAAACAAGAAGGCGATACAAGCATTGTTTTAGGTGTTAAAGATAATGCATGTTACAGGGGGGAAAACTACGCAAAAAAAGAGCTTATTGACCCTACAAGAACGCTAACAACTACAATAGCTGTAACGCAAGGTGAAGCCCCTCTCGTACCTGTAAAAACAGATGGAGAAATACCCAAAAACAGATTAATGGATTGCATGGAAATTATTCGAAGAAAATGTGTAGCGGCCCCTATAAAAAGGGGTGATGTTCTTATAAAAGATATTTTAGGCACAGGAATTAATGTAATTGCATGTGCCGATATATCAAAGTAAAAATCTATTCAGAATCTGATTCAATTTTTTCTTTTTGATCTAGCTCCTCTTTATATAAGGGAGCTAGGCTGGTTTCTATTTTTTTTATAGTTGTGTGGCCATAAAAACCTATACCCACACTAGCAATTATCAAAAGGCTCATCGCAAAAATATACCACACTGGTGCAGTATCATTTTTTAATGTTTCATAAAAATTATACCCAAGCATTACTACTACAAGAGAGCAAATATTTCTATTTCTTGCAAATGCAGCTTTTTTCTTTTCTAAATAGCGAATTTGATTGCGTAAATCTTCATTTTCCATTCTAGTACTGAGCCTTTCTTAAACGTATTTGTTCAATATCGTTACTAAATAGTTCACGTAGGTCATTTAAGCCGAGAGCCATTAGTGCCATTCGGTCAATACCAATACCCCATGCTAAAACAGGCACATCGATACCCATTGCTTTTGTAACCTCTGGCCTAAAAATACCAGACCCTCCAAGTTCAAACCATCCAAGAACTGGGTGTTTAATATGAACTTCAATAGAAGGTTCTGTGAATGGGAAATAGCCAGGAACATATTTAACGTCTGTAGCGCCTGCTATTTCAACAGCAAACATTTCTAAAAAGCCCAAAAGGGTTTTTAAGTTTACTTCATCACCAAGTACAATACCTTCAGTTTGATAAAAGTCGGAAAGGTGGGTTGCATCTACCTTATCATATCTAAAGCAGCGTGCTATACCAAAATATTTACCTGGAATTTTTGCATCTGCTAATTTATGTGCAGAGAGTGCTGTTCCTTGACTTCTAAGAATTAAGCGCTTTGTGAAATTCTCATCAAATTTATAATTCCAACCACGGCTTCCAGAGTTTCCTCCGTTCTCATGAACATTTTTTACATTTGTTAAAAATGGCTCATCAATTTTTTTTGCATGAGTTGGATTTTTAACATAGTATGCATCGTGTATATCACG
>CAYJLQ010000058.1:0-8029 GCA_964370725.1 uncultured Treponemataceae bacterium | reverse complement strand
TTGCTGCTTTGCAAGGTTCGGCAGTGCATGAAAGTGAGCCGTAGTGGAAAATATTAGATTTTTCAATAATATCTTCATTTATTTCAGATGGTGTTAGCATTAAATCGGCACCGGGGTTTCTAAAAAAGCTAAAAGATCTATTACCAGTATCATCTAAAGTGACAAATGCAAGCGTTGTCCCCACTTCAGGGTCTGTGTATAAACAAGTTGTATCTATATTATCATTTTCGAGTGTTTTTATTAACAACTTTCCAAGATCGTCTTGTCCTACTTTTCCTATAAAAGCGCTTGTGCCACCTAGTCGGTTTATTGAAGTCAGCACATTTGGAGGTGCTCCACCTGGATTGCATTCAAATACAGGGAATCCTAATTCTGATTTACCAGCAGGTGTAAAATCTATAAGAATTTCACCTAGTCCTACAACATCAAACTGTTTATTCATAATATATTCCTTTATATAATTATTAAAAAAGTTATAATTAACTTTGTTAATACATAATAGCACGTTTTTTATCGATTTGTAAAGTAAAAACTTTAAAAAAGTTAAAAAAACTTGAATAAAGTATTGGAATTTGAAAATATTTTACTTGACAGCAGAATAAAACTAGTTTATTATTAACTAAGTTAACAATAACTACATAAACCTTATGTTTAAAAATAAAAGTTGGAGAGAAAAATGACAATCTTAGAAAAAATGAGCTTATCTGGCAAAGTTGGTTTTGTAACAGGTGGAGCTCGTGGAATTGGAAAAAGTGTTGCGACTGCGCTAGCTGAAGCAGGAGCAGATCTAGCTATTGTGGATTTAGATGTAGCTGAAGCAAAAGCAACTTGTGAAGAAATTGCATCAAAAACTGGCCGAAAGCTAATTGCAATCGAAACAAATGTAACAGATCAAGATAGTGTAAATGCAATGATAAAAACAATTTTGGATGAATTTGGCCATTTAGACATTGCATTCTGTAATGCTGGTATAGCACTTAATGTTCCTGCAGAAGATATGTCATTAGAAGAATGGAAAAAAGTTATTGACATAAACCTAACAGGAGTATTCTTAACAGCGCAGGCTGCAGGTAAAGTGATGATAAAGCAAGGGCACGGTTCAATTATTAATACTGCATCAATGTCTGGTCATATTGTTAATGTGCCACAACCGCAGTGTGCGTATAATGCTTCAAAAGCTGGTGTTATTCAATTAACTAAGTCTTTAGCAGTAGAATGGGCATTAAAAAATGTTCGGGTTAATAGTATAAGTCCAGGGTATATTGGAACAGAGTTAATTACCAATTCTGAAAAATTAAAACCTTTGATTGCTGAATGGACAGCCTTATCTCCAATGAAGAGATTAGGACGCCCTGACGAGCTTCAATCAATTGTTGTTTATTTAGCAGGTGATACTAGTACATTTACGACAGGTTCTGACTTTATTATTGATGGAGCATTTACAAGTTTTTAAAATTCATATGCATGAGCATTGAATATAGACATTATAAGGAGAAAAGAATGAAAAAAGTAATTTTAAGCGTAGTTTTATGCTTAATGATGGTGACTGCATTAGTTGCAGGTGGAGCTAAAGATGACGGTGTTAACTCAGTAGGGATTTCTATCCAATCATTGAAAAATGATTACTGGGCAGGTGTTATGGGTAAACTTGAAGGAGTTTTAGAAGCAAACGGTTGGGATTACACAATTGTAGCTTGTGATGACAACTCAGCAACACAAATTAGCCAAGTTGAAAACTTTATTGTATCAGGTGTTGACATAATTATGGTTCATCCATCTGATGCAGCTGCATTAGAAACTGTTGCAAAACAAGCTGAAGATGCAGGAATTAAAGTAATGTGTTGGGATGATCCAATGACAAACACAACAGCTAACTGGGTACTTGATAACACAGACTTAGGAAGAAGTATCGGTGAAACAGCAGCTGGCTTTATTAACGAACATTACACAGCTGCAAAACCTGCAGAAGTAGTAGTAATTGGTTATCCTTCAACAAAAGTATTGTTAGAAAGAGCAACTGGTATTAAAGAAGGTTTAGCAGAATTCTGTAATCCTGGTGTATACAAAGTTGTTGCTGAAGTAGAAGGTATCGAAGCTAACGATGCACAAACAAACGTAGAAACAGCTCTTCAAGCTAATCCTAATGCAACAGTATTTGTTGGTGTTGGTGCAGGTGCTATGATTGGTTCTAACGAAGCATTATTACAAAAATATGGTGGAAAAGGAAAAATTCCTGCAAATGTAGGTGTAATTACAACTGACGTTACATTAACACAATTAAACTCACTTAAAGCTGGAGATGAAGCTGTAAGAGCTATCGTAGGTTTTGAAGGATCAAGTTTAGATACAGCTGAAGCATGTTTTGCAATGTTCGAAAGAATTGTTAGTGGTGAAGAATTTGTTGGTGCAGACCGCGATGTTTATAGACCTACAAGAGCTATTACATTAGACGATGTAGACACAATTATTGCTGGTATGTAATATTTTGAAATAAATAATACATTTATTTCATTGGCACTATAGTAGAGGCGTATTGCGCCTCTATTATAGTATTATATTCAGCAAGGTAAAGGGGAACGTTATGGCAGAAGAATATGTGTTAGAATTACAACATATAAGAAAAGAATACCCTGGTGTTGTGGCATTGAAAGATGTAACACTTGAATTAAAACAAGGCGAAATACTTGCATTGATCGGAGAGAATGGTGCAGGGAAATCTACACTTATTAAGTGTTGTTCAGGGGCAGTATTACCGACTTCAGGAAAAATATTAGTAAACGGAAATGAGTATTCCAAAATGACTCCGCAACGTGCGGCAAAAAATGGTATTGCAATAATCTACCAAGAATTTAATAATGTACAAGAATTATCAGTCGCAGAAAATCTTTTCTTAGGACGACCAATTAAGAAAGGGATAATTATAGATAGAAAAGCAATGGAAAAAGAAGCTGAAAAGGCTTTTAAACAATTAAATATTAATATTGATCCAAAAGCCTTGATGAAAGACTTAACAGTAGGATACCAGCAAATGGTTGAGATTGCGAAAGCCATTCATCAAAATGCTAAGATATTGATTATGGATGAGCCATCTGCGCCTCTTACAAGTTCTGAGGTAGAAAGTATGTTCGCGGTGGTAGAACAATTAAGAAAAGATGGAGTATCTATAGTATATATTTCGCATCGTTTGGATGAAATTTATAGACTTTCTGACCGCATTGTTGTTTTGCGTGATGGAGAATATATTAAAACTCTTATTACAAAAGAAAGCAAAGTGCAAGAGTTGATACAATTAATGGTTGGGAGAGAGTTAACATCATCATACCCTCCAAGAAGCGATTGTATAGATAAAAATGAAGTAGTTTTAGAGCTGCAGGATATTTCCGGAAATGGGAATAAACATATGGATCTAAAAATACATAAAGGCGAAATTTTAGGGCTAGGAGGTCTTGTTGGTGCAGGGCGAACAGAATTAGCCGAAATAATATTTGGCGCTGCTCAAAAAGATTCTGGAAGTATTATTTTTAAAGGGAAAGAGGTAACTTTTAAAAATCCAAGGCAAGCCATTGACTTGGGAATAGCATTAGTTCCAGAAGATCGAAAGCGTCATGGAGCTATGTTAGGTATATCAATAAAAAATAATATAAACATGCCAATATACAAAAAAGAATCATTTTTTAGTGTAATTAATGCAAAAAAAGAATTAAATACTGCTAAAAAGTATGAAAAAAATATGGCAATTAAAACGCCTTCCTTAAATCAACTTGTAAAAAACTTAAGTGGTGGAAATCAGCAAAAAGTAATTTTGGGTCGCTGGCTCGCTGCAAATTCAGAATTAATCATCTTCGATGAACCAACGAGAGGTATTGATGTTGGAGCAAAGTATGAAATATACAAACTGATGAATGAATTAGTTGAAAAAGAAGGGAAATCAATACTGATGATATCCTCAGAAATGGAAGAGTTGATGGGAATGTCAGATAGAATTATTGTATTGTCTGAAGGTGAAATGACAGGCGAGTTGCTTAAAGGCGATTTTGATCCTGAAAAAATTATGTCCTATGCATCAATAGGAAAACTAGAGGGAGAGAGTCTATGAAAGAAAAAATAATAAATCAATTAAAAGATAAAGCCATATGGATTGTGCTTGTACTATTGATAATTGGGTTTACCATCGCTAATCCGCGCTTTTTAAGTACAACAAACTTGCTCATTATGCTTAGACAAGTTTCTATGTTTGGTATAGCTTCAATTGGTATGACATTTGTTATATTATTAGGAGACATCGACTTGTCAATTGGTTCGATAATAACATTTGTAAATATTATTTGTGCTTACTTTATGGTGCATCTTGGTATGAACATGTGGGTAGCAATTCTAATTACATTGGTTGTTACAATCATGATTGGGTTGTTAAATGGTTTTATGATTTCAACTATCAAAATGCCAGCGTTGATTGCAACGTTTTCAACACAAATGGCTTTTCAAGGTCTAGCACTTATTATAAGTGGTGGACTTCCTATCAACGGTTTTACAGATGATTTTAGAGTTTTCGGACAAGGTTATGTTGGAATCGTACCTGTGCCTGTTATTATTATGGCATGTTGTTTTGCATTGGGATCTTTCATTCTAAATAAAACTTATTTTGGACGATATTTTTATGCTGTTGGTGGAAATAAAGAAGCGGCAGAACTTTCAGGTATTAGTGTATCAAAAACAAAATACTTAGTATTTGCAATTTCTGGATTTTTTGCTGGTTTAGCTGGTATAGTTATGTTATCTCGAACAAGTTCTGGTATCGCAAATGCTGGATTAGGTTTTGAGTTCGATGTTATCACTTGTGTTGTTTTAGGTGGTGTATCAGTTAACGGTGGTTTTGGAAAAATGTCAGGTGTTGTAGCTGGTACCTTTATCATTGGTGTTTTGCAAAATGGGATGGTTCTCGCAAATATAGACTCTTACGTTCAAGACGTAGTTATGGGTGTAGTTCTAGCCTTAGCTGTTGGGTTTGATTGTATTCAAAGAAATAGAAAGTAAATTATTAAATTTGGAATAAAAAAAGTCCTAGTTGTTATGTACGACTAGGACTTTTTTTGTTCAGTAACTTAGGTAAAACTCTTAATAAAAAAAACAAAGCCCAATGAAAGTAGGAGTGTTCATTGGGCTTTGTAAAAAATTATTTAATATCTAAGATGTAGCGAGAAAACTCAAGGGCTTCCTTTGCGTCTCTATCAAGTTTTGCTTCGTCAGCGCCACCACTGAGGTCTCTAAAAACTTTTATATCGTTTCCGACCTTACCACCCATTTTGACAAAGGGCTCCATAACAACAGGACCATCATATTGAATATCATTAAGCGCGTGGGCTATCTCGTTCCAAGGTGTTCTTCCTTTGCCAGGTACGCGTCTGTTACATTCTCCAGTGTGAAAATGTCCAAGATGTTTGCCTGCTGTACGAATTGCTGTTCCGATGCAATCTTCTTCGATATTCATATGGAAAGTGTCAAGCATAACTTTTACGTTAGGATTGTCAACTTGCTCAGCAAACTTTACACCCTCAGCGGATGTGTTTAAAATGTAGTTTTCAAATCTATTAAGAACTTCCAGGCAGTAGTTTACACCATGGTTTTGAGCTACTTTGCCAAGAATCTTAACACTTTCTACAGCTCTTGCCCAATCACCTTCCTTATCAATTTGTTTAGAGTAATCTATTGGCCAGTATGAATATAAGGCCCCACCTATGTTTTTTACTCCTAGTATTTCCAGTTTTTGTAAAAGGTCTGTAAAAAAAGCGATTCCGTTTTTTCTTATTTCATCGTTGCTAGATGATACGTCTTGTTCTGCGGAAGGCCCATGCCCTACTGTGAGTATTACTCCCTTGTCCTCTGCACGCTTTTTTAGTTCAATAAGTTGGTTATTGGTGTATGTTGCTATTGGTGTAGCAGCAATTTCTAAAATGTCAAATCCAAGCTTTGCCGCTTTGTCAATGTAATAAGAATAGTCTGCACTCCATTCTTGTTCCCAGTACGCATAATAAATTCCGAATTTCATTTTAATCTCCTTTTGGCGGCTAGTATGGTTTATAGTTAACCGTGTTAACTATAAACCTATACCAAATTGTTCTAATTGTCAAGTGTATAAAATAAGAAGTATAGAAAAATAGTAATATAAATCTATTTTTAAGAAATAATGACTTAATGCTTGACAAACAGTGCTACAAGGAGTATTATTACTTAACATAGTTAAGTAATAGAACGTTTGTTAAGATATTTAAGTCCGAAATATGGAGGAAAAAAAATGAAAGCATTATTATTAAAAGAAGCAAAAACACTTTCTGTTGAAGAAGTTGTTTTGCCAGAGTTAACTGCAGATGAAGTCTTGATTAAGGTTATGGCTTGTGGTGTATGTGGAACAGACTTGCATTTATATGAAGGCGAAGGGGGGGCGACAGATAGCGTGCTGCCTCTAGTTATGGGACACGAATATTCAGGGATTGTTGAAAAAGTTGGCTCTTCTGTTAGCGATTTTAAAGTAGGCGATAGAGTTTGTATGGATCCTAATTTATACTGTGGTGAGTGTTTCCAATGTAAGTGCGGTAAGGTACAATATTGTTTGGACCCAAAATGTTATGGGGTAATGCGTTATGGTGGATTTGCAGAATATAGCATAATAAATAAAAAAGTGTTGTATAAAATACCAGATTCTGTAAGTTACGAAAGCGCAGCATTAATAGAAATGGTTGCTTGCTGTTTGCATGGAATTGATAGAACTAATATTGAGTTAGGTGACACTGTTGCTATAGTTGGGTTTGGGTCAGTTGGGCAAACAATGATGCAGCTAGTAAAGTTATCTGGAGCTTCAAAAGTGGTTGTAATAGAGCCAAATGAAGAAAAAAGATCGCTTGCAACAAAAATGGGTGCTGTATTAACAATAGATCCAGTAAATGAAAACGCAGTAGAAAAAATTGAAAAAAGTGGTATTCGCACAATTGATAAAGTAATAGAATGCTCAGGAAATGTGCATGCTATGCATTCATCAGTTGAAATTGCTTCAAAAGGTGCTACTGTTATGCTTTTTGGCTTAGCCTCTGGTGGAACAAAAATGACAATTCTTCCTTTTGAACAAGTTTTTAGAAAAGAATTAACAATAACATCTTCATTTGTAAATCCATTGTGTACTCAACGGGTTATAGATATGATGGAAACAAAAGTTTTAGATGTTGACTCTATCATTACCGACAGAATACCAATCGATAACGCTATAGAAATTTTTACAGATTCTAGTTATAGACAGCGTGGTAAAATAATCGTATTGCCAAATGCTTAATTTTTAGAGGGGTAGCATGAAAAATCAAACAGCTTATTTAGATGCGGTTCGTACAATTAATATTCGCGATTCAGAGATGCCTATTGTTGGTGATGATGATGTTTTGGTTAAAATTGCACACGTAACAATTTGTGGCTCGGATGCACATTTTTTTGAAGACCCAAGTTTTGGAGGGATGATAAAAAATCCTAAATTGCCAATTGTGTTAGGGCATGAGTGCGCTGGAACAATTGAAGAAATTGGGAAAAATGTAAAACATTTGAAGGTTGGTGATAAGGTTGCAATAGAGCCTGGGGCTGGTTGTGGTGTATGTAGCTATTGTCTTGAAGGGCATTATAATTTATGCCGTAAGATGGATTTTATGGCAGCGCCGCCGTTTACAAGATGGGCTCTTTCTCGGTATGTATCTCATCCAGCAAAGATGGTGTTTCCTCTGCCTGATAATATGAATACAATTGAAGGCGCTTTAATGGAGCCATTGTGTGTAGGTATGCATGCAATTAAGCGAAGTGGGGCAGCTCTTGGTATGAAAGCTGTTGTTTTGGGAACGGGCTGTATTGGTCTTATGGCTATTGCTTCATTAAAAGCAATGGGAGTGCAGGATATTTTAGTTGTAGATCTTCATGACCTTCGTCTTGAATTTGCAAAAAAAATGGGCGCGAGTCAATTGATTAATGCAACTAAGGAAGATGTAATCAAAACAGTATT
>CAYJLQ010000057.1:0-8088 GCA_964370725.1 uncultured Treponemataceae bacterium | reverse complement strand
TAGCATCAATAATTGCTTCACGCACATTTAAGAATGAAAGAAGAATAAACACAAGCCCTTCAAGGAATACAGCAGTAAGAGCTAGTTGGTAAGATTCCCCCATGCCCAGTACAACAGTAAATGTGAAGAATGCATTTAAGCCCATACCAGGAGCTAAAGCAACAGGTAAGTTTGCAGCAAAAGCCATAATTAATGTAGCAATTGCAGCTGACAAAGCAGTAGCAGTAAATACACCACCTGCGTCCATTCCGGTAAGAGATAGCATACCAGGGTTAACGGCAAGAATGTAAGCCATAGCAAGGAACGTTGTTGCACCAGCTAAAATTTCTTGTTTAGTGTTTGTGCCTCGTTCTTGAAGTTTAAAGAGTTTTTCCATACTTCCTCCAATAAAATAATGTACCTTAATTCTATCACAGCATTTATTGAGACGCAAGTATTATTTTTAATTTATTTCATAGATTTTTAGTATGGAAAGAACTGTGCTATAAGTTCATCTTTTATGGAAACTTCTTTATAGTTCAAAACTACTGTTGCAAATCTATCGCCTTTTTGACTAATCAAAATTGTTTGATACACAGTGGTTCCCTCTATAGACATGGTTGCACTCAAATCGAGGTAGTAGGTATTTCCAAGTCTAATAGGAACAGTTTCATTGAAAACTACATCACGCCCATGAGTAATAGATAATTCGTTAATTAATATTTCAACATATTGATCGACTGTTAAATCATCTGCAAATATTTTTTCACTTAAGACTTCCAAGGTTGTAGTTCCGTCACCAGAGCGTGCCATTACCTCGTAAGCTATTTGCATTTTTGTATAGTCTTCCAATTCAGCATTTGGACCATCAAAGTTCATTGACTGGATTGCATTTATTTCTTTTAAAGCGCTTTCACTTGTTACTATTATTCCTTTCGCTGGTCTATATCGAAAACCAAACCATTCACTAGAAAACTCAGCTCCACTCCAATCACCTTGAGCATATACAGCATCTTCTTGCACAACAGTAATTGGTATTCCTTCAAGCGCTTCGTCGGAGTCTTGGTCAAAAGTTGCACAAGAATTTATAATAAAGAGTAATAGACAAAAAAGTGCAACACCCTGTGTTTTTTTCATAACTAGCCTCATTTGTACATCATTGATGTTATACCTAAATTATCATTTATGTTGTAGCTTTTGTCAAGTTTTTTATAGTATCAGAACACCAAATACTGCACCTAAAAGGATATACACAATAATTGGAATTTTTGTTTTCATAAGTAGCACAAGCATAACAAGAAATGCAATAATTCTAGGAAAATCTATAATCGATGCAATAGAGAAATCGCCCGACGTAGGAATAATTACTACAGAGATTAAAAATACATTACATGCGGCCACCCAAACAAGCCCTGTTGCGGCAGGACGAAGAATTGTAAAGAGTGTTTGCACCATTGGTTTTTTTTGAAATTCTCCAAAAAAGCGTGCTATTATTGCTATGATAATTATGGATGGAGCAACTGTTCCAGCAGTGGTTAGAATTCCGCCCCAAACTCCAAACAACTCATATCCAAGATATGTTGCCATGTTTATACCAATTGGACCGGGCGTCGATTCTGAAATAGCAAGCATATTATAGAAAAGCTCTGCATCTACTAAACCTCTTCCAACTAATTCTTGATACATAAGAGTAATAGCAACCTGCCCACCTCCAATAGTAAAAAGACCTATATAAAAGAATAAAGAAAACAATTCAAACAATGTCATTTGCTACCTTCCTTATCCATAGACCGGCCTTTTCTAATAGACGAAGTAAAGTGAATACAAAAGCCGATGACAAACGCTCCTAAAATTATCCATATTGTTTGAATATTAAATGCAAAAACGAGCACAAAGGCAGTAACAGCAACAATTCCTTGAAACACTTTTTTAAGTGCGCTTTTAGCAAAAGTAAAAGAAACCTTTGCTAAAATAGCTGCAACTGCAATATTTATTCCTGTTAGGGCTTTTTGTGCAATTTCATTTTCAGTAAAGTTCGACATAAAGGCAGCAATAATGGTTATTATAATTATTGAGGGTGCTACCATTCCCAATGTTCCAAAAAAACCACCAATTTCGCGATGACGTTTAAAGCCTACAAACGTTGCAACATTTACAGCAATAATTCCGGGTGTTGCCTGTCCTATAGCAAAATAATCTAAAAGTTCTTCACGGTTTGTCCACTTTCGTTTTATAGAAAGCTCTTCTTCTAAAATAGGAAGCATGGCAAGGCCTCCTCCAAATGTTACAGATCCAATCTTAAAAAAAACAAAAAAAACGTCAAAGAGACCTTTAAGATAGTATTTAAAATCATTTAAGCGTGTATTTTTCATATAAAATGAGTATAGCACTTTTTTTATTTTTATAAAAGAAGGGTACAAAAAAAGTGGTACCACCATATAGAGTGATACCACTTTTCCATTTTTTAATAAATTATTTTTAGCTATTTTTTACTTGCAAGGCTCGCATTGAATTAAGCACTGCTAAAAGAGCAACTCCTGTGTCAGCAAAAATTGCCATCCACATATTTGCTATCCCCATAGCTCCTAAAATCATTACAACGCCTTTAATGCCAAGCGCCAAAACTATGTTTTGTATAACTATTGACAAAGTTCTTCTCGCTATTCCAACAGCAAGTGTTAACTTAGCAGGATTATCATCCATAAGCACAATGTCGCTTGCTTCAATTGCGGCGTCACTGCCAAGTGCGCCCATTGCAATTCCAATATCGGCTAAGGCAAGAACTGGTGCATCGTTAATACCATCCCCTACAAAAGATAAGGTTCCGCGTTTTTTACCTTGCTTTTTTAATTCTTCAAGCATTGATTCAACATGTGAAACCTTGTCTTGTGGTAAGAGTTCTGCATACACATGGTCTATTCCTAGTTCTTTTCCGATGTGTTCGCCTGTTTCCTTTGAGTCTCCTGTAAGCATCGCAATATCTTTTACTCCAAGCTTTTTTAAGCCTTCAAGCGCATGCTTTGATTCTGGCTTTGCTTCATCAGCTATAACTATATGTCCTGCATATTGTCCATCAATAGCAACGTGGATGATTGTTCCAAATTCACTACACTTATCCCATATTACTCCAAGATCTTCCATAAAACGAGTATTTCCAACGGCAACTTTTTTACCATCAACCATGGCAATAACACCATTACCTGCTTTTTCTTCTACATCTTTTACCCTGCTTTCAAATTTAGTATCTAATACATTTGAGCGTGTTTTTGCAAAGTATTCATTTTTTATTGAAAGACTTATGGGATGATTTGAATAACGCTCTGCCAGTGCCGTCGTTTCCAAAAGTTCAAGTTCTTTTGCTTCATCACCAGTACCACAAGTATGAGGAACAACATGCACGCCGACAACAGTAAAAATGCCTCTTGTGAGCGTACCTGTTTTATCAAACACAGCTTTTTCTAAGCGTGAGAGCGCTTCTAAGTAATTCCCGCCCTTAATAAGAATACCGTGTTTTGAAGATGCCCCAATTCCTGCAAAAAAACCGAGAGGAACAGAAATAACCAAGGCACAAGGACAAGAAATTACCAATAGAATAAGTGCTCTTTGTATCCATTCCATCCAATTGGCACCCAGCACTAGTGGAGGTAACACAGCTAAAAGAACAGCCCCAATAACTACTACCGGAGTATAGTATTTTGCAAACCGAGTAATAAAGCGCTCAACATGTGCTTTTTTTGCTGATGCATGTTGCACAAGCTTTAATATTTTCGATACTGTTGATTCACCAAAAAGTTTTGTAACTTCTATTTTAAGTACTCCTGTTTGATTTACACATCCACTTAAAATTTCATCACCTACTTTTACCAAACGTGGAAAAGCTTCCCCCGTAAGTGCTGAGGTGTCAAGCGAACTTTCTCCTTCAATAAGAGTTCCATCAAGAGGTATTTTTTCACCAGGCATAACGGTAATTATTTGCCCAATTTGAACTAACTGAGGGCTTATCTTTACCAGAGAGCCTTCTTGTTCAATGTTTGCATAATCTGGCCTAATATCCATTAATTCTGTAATAGAACGTTTTGAACGTTTTACAGCCACTTCTTGGAACATCTCACCTATTTGATAAAACACCATTACTGCAATAGACTCACCATATTCGCCTAAAATAAGAGCACCAATTGTTGCAATACTCATTAAAAAGTTTTCATCAAATACTTGCCCTTTGGAAATATTTTTAATTGAATGCCAAAGAATATCATAGCCAATAATTAAATATGGAATGAGATATAGCAATACAATTGGAAGATCAAAATTTCCTATATGGATTGTTTCAAAGCTAAATTCTTCATACGAATGATCGTGTATTAATCCTGCAGCCGCATGCCCATATTGCTGTACAATTTCACCAACAGCAAAGTATGCTACTGCCATGAGCACAAGCTTAATTAAAACGGTAATTGCTTCATTATACTTTGAAAAAAATGAGTTATCGCTTTTTGCATTCTTAGAATTTGATTTTGTACTACAGCATCCACAAGAATCTTCCTCCACTATAACTTCGCTAGCGCAACATGAATCACCCTCATGGTGATGATCATGATGGTCGTGATCGTGATGGTCATCATGAAAAAATCCGTCTGAGTCATCATGCCTATGATAAAAAATATTCATTTTTGTCTCCTATTACTTTATTACTCTTCTATAAAAGTTACTCGAAAAAACATCAGTTTTTGAAACGTAACTTTTTTTCCGCCGTTTGCACTACTCTTCTATGTGTTCTATTCCTTGATCAATAATCGAAACAACGTGTGCATCAGACAAAGAATAGATAAGGTTTTTTCCTTCTCTTCTATATTTCACAAGTTTACTTTGTCGTAAGATTTTTAATTGGTGAGAAACAGCAGACTGTGTCATGTTCAACTTTTCTACAAGGTCTCCTACACAGAGCTCGGACTGACGAAGTTCATACAGAATCCTTATACGTGTTGTATCTCCAAACACTTTAAAAAAGTCGGCTAAATCATAGAGAAGTTCAAAATCTAAGTTATCGCTCAAAGTGGGACTCCTAACACAAATTAACGCATGAACACTTGTTCATGCGTTATTATATAAGAGTTTTCTATTTTTTGTCAAGTATTTTTTTACAATTTAAACCCACTAGAAATACTTCCCACTGGACAAGCTTTTTTACAATCGCCACAGCGTATACACTCTAAAGAAGATATTTGTACTTTTCCGCAAAGGCTCTTTGTACCCTCAAGTTTATCCGCTTTTCTAACTTTCTTTATAGGATCAATTTGCATATGGCAAGCTGTTTCACATTTTCCACATCGGGTACAAGAGTGCGAATCTACTTCCATTTTATAAAAGCTTATACCATTAAACAATGCATAAAAAGCACCTAAAGGGCAAAGATATTTACAAAAAGGGCGATACAGTAAAATTGAACCAATGACTATAATTCCAAGTAAGGTCATTTTCCAGTTAAATAAAAAACCTACTGATTGTTGTAAACTTTCATTTTGGCTTACTAGAGGGATACCACCTTGCAAAGAACCTACAGGACAAATCCAAGTACAAAAATAAGGAGCTCCAATTCCAAATTGATTTACAGCAAACGCTGGTAATAGTATAACAGGAATTAAAAGCATAAGATACTTTACATATCTCAAAACTTCATCAATAGGTTTAGGAATTTTTATAGCAGCAGCCTTTTGTTTTTCAGTTTTTAATCGAAACAAAGGAATCTTATACAATAAGTCTTGAAAGAATCCAAACGGACATAAAAACCCGCACACAAAACGTGCGAATAAAACACCAAAGAAAACAAGCATACCAGTTACATAGAAGGTTAAATTAGTTGACCTGCCTCCAACAACTGCTTGGTACGCGCCAATTGGACAAGAGCCCAAAGCTCCAGGACAAGAATAACAGTTTAACCCAGGCACACACACATACTTTGATTTGCCATTATATATTTTCCCCGTAAAAAAACCCACAACATACGAGTTTGAAATAACTGCTACTACAAGTTGTACCAAATATCTATAATTTCTTCCAATCCACTGCTTCATTTCTTTCCCCATACATTATCAATCGCCCTCTTTTCTACCCGCACAATTAATAATTATTCATTATTAATTAAATTAAACTAACCTATCCCAATACATTCTAAACAAATTAAAACTGCTTTTTGTAGCACAGTGCGTGCTTCGCCCCGAAAAATGCCAAGTACAACAAACAATATACTTAAGCCTAATAGGGAATAGCGAACCCACTTATTTGTTACATCTTTTTTTTCCATCGTAATCTTTCCCTTGTACATTAACCTGTAAAAAAACAAAGCCTTGACAAGTCAAGGCTTTCGCAGTTATTGCCCTACAGTAGCAAGAGCACTTTCAATAGCACCCAAATACATTTCTGCAGGATTTGTTGGAGGGGCACCAACAATAGGAGAACCTATAATGTTTCCTTTAGAATCTATCATAACAGTTGTAGGTATAGCAGTTACAGTATTCAGTAAGCCCCCCAAACTTTCATTAGCTAAAAGCGTTGTAAACATTCCATCCGATGCAGCTACAATTTCATTCGCTGCGTCAATTCCATCAGGAACATCAGTTAAAATAGTAATCATATTTGTATTTTCTGGAAGCATTTCTCTATGGAGCTTTGCAAGGTCTGGCATTTCATTAATACAAGGCCCACACCATGTAGCCCATACATTTACCATTGTTACATCGTAATCTTCAAAAATAGACTCATCAACTGTTTCTCCTGACAAAGTTTCAGCTTCAAAAGATGATAACGAAACATTTGCAGGGGATCCACCTTGCACACTTGTTGCAACTACAGGGTCAAAAACAAAAATATTTTTCTTAAAGTCTTTTAAAGTGTCAATAAGTGCATCAAATTTTTCTTCTTCGCCCTCAGCTAAAATTAAGTGTGAAAAATCATCATTGTATGCTAAGTAGTATACATTTTCATCTGTTTCAACTATTTTTTGCACATTTGAATACGACATTTCTATTTCGGCTGTTGCAAGTTTTTGATCAGCTTCAATTGGAGCTCTTGCTATTGCCGCTGCTTGAAAAACATATTTTGTAACTTGGTCTCGAATAACTTGTTGCTCTTGTTCTGTTGTAGCTTCTGCATCAAAGGCTGTAATTAAGTCAAATATTCCATCTGAATATGCTACTAACATTGTTACAGATGTAGATAGAGGATAAATTTCAAGTGAGCCTTTTTTTACCATATCAAGCATCATTTCAGGGAGCACAAAGCCAAAACCAAAATCTTTGCTATATACTGCGTCTTCGCGTTCTTTTAACATTACAGTTTCGCCGCCAAGCGTAACCATTTCTTCTTCATTAAATTCATAGTTTGCACTACAAGCCAAGGTGTTTAGGATACATAGGAACACCACAAAACCTATTACAAATCGTTGTTTCATTCTTACCTCATTAAGTATAGTATACTACTATAACAAAGTATAGTGCAAGTAGTTACAAAAAAAACCACCCAAGTTTTTGGGTGGTTTTCCTTTAAGCATTTAGCCTATTCTGATTTAACTTCTTCACAAATGTTAAGTTCAGTATCTCTATCAAAGAACTTACCTTTTTCCATTAGAGGAACGAAGTTTGCAATATCCCCAATTTGAACAGTTACATCTGGTTCAGTTCTTGAAATAACTGATTGATTTTTTGTGTTCAAGTAAAGATGAGTTTCAGCTCCTAAAGGTTCAATAACAGACACTTTTAATTGCATGTTGTTTGTTGCTGCTGGAGAAGCTTTGTATTCTAGATCTTCTGGTCGAATACCGAAGTATACTTCTTTTCCAACATAACCTTTAAGTACTTTTGCTTGTTCATCAGTAGGACTTAATTTGAATGATCCTTCATCAACAACAATTTTTCCACCTTCTTCTAATACTTTTACAGTTAAGAAGTTCATTGGAGGGGAACCAATAAATCCTGCAACGAATTTGTTAATTGGGTGGTTGTAAAGGTAAAGTGATGTACCAATTTGTTGTACTTTACCATCTTTCATAACAACGATTTTATCTGACATAGTCATAGCTTCGATTTGATCGTGTGTTACATAAATCATTGTTGC
>CAYJLQ010000056.1:0-8515 GCA_964370725.1 uncultured Treponemataceae bacterium | reverse complement strand
ACAGAAATACCATCTGAGTTTACACTTGAAGAGTATATAAAGAAAACGCCAATTGTTACAAGTGATATTACACAAAAGAATAAAACATAATCGAATAACTTAAATATGAGTAGTTTTTTCATGTTTACTCCATTCTTCCTATTGGTCGTTGTAAATATTGGAAGCCTAGCTCCTCAATAGATTCATCAAAAGTTTGGTTAGCAAAAATACCCTGATAAATTATATTAGTTGCATATGGCGCCCACCACTCCCATTCATTCACAGCTTCTACCATTACACAAACTACCACTGCATCTTCTTCTGATCCTTCAAATGGAAACCCATAAGAAACAAACCATGAATGCCAACTATCAGTATAACCTGAAACTTCAGCTGTACCAGTTTTACCAGCTATTTGAACAATTTTATTATTTAATGGAAACTGTGCAGAACCGTCACTTACTGTATACCTTAAATATTCTTTCAAAGTATCCCAAGTTTCAGAGGACATATCAGAAGTGTGTAATACACTAGGTTCTATAGTAGCTGTGGCTTCTCCAGAAATTGGATCACGCACTTCTTTAAGAATATGTGGCTGATAAATTGTACCTTCATTTACAATCATTGCCATTGAGTTAGCAACATGTAATGGAGTAGCAGTTGTATAACCTTGCCCAATAGAAATATTCATAGTGTCACCGCCAAGCCACTTTTCATGGAAACGTCGTTCTTTCCATTCTTGTGAAGGAACAAAGCCATCTTTTGTGCTAGGTAAATCTAAGTTTAATGGTAAGCCATACCCAAACTCTCGACTATAATCAAAAATCTGTTCAACTTCTAAATAATCACGGCCAGCAGTCCAAAAGTAAACATTACAAGAATCGGCTAAAGCGTCTTTTAAAGATTCATATCCGTGACCCGGTACACCTACGTGACATCTAAATATTCGCCCACCATATTCCATGTGTCCTTCACATTCTATTCTTTTATGTAGGGGCATTGCTTCTTCTTCAATGATTGCAGCTGCCATAATAGCTTTAAACGTTGATGCAGTTGGGTACTCGGCATTTACCGCTCTGTTCAAAAAAGGGTTATGTTCATCAAGTAGAAGTGCACTATATTCTGTTGAATAATTTTCTGAGTTAAAGATATTTGGATCAAAATATGGATATGACACCATTGATAATATTTCACCTGTATCGGGTTTTAAAACTATAGCCACACCTACTCTATCCCCAAGCGCTTTTTCGGTTAAATCTTGAATACGAGAATCTATAGTTAATACAAGATTCTTACCTGGAACGGGTGCTTGTATAAGAGGATCTTCAGATACAAGTCTTCCTCGCACGTCAACTGTTCTTGATTCAGTTCCTGATGTTCCTTGTAAAAGCTCATCATATTGTTTTTCTATACCAGTTTTACCAATTAAACTTGTTGATGAATAGCCTTTATTATAAAGAACTTGTAGCTCTTCGCGTGTAATATCACCAACGTATCCAACAATATGAGACATAGAGGTTGAAAATGTATAATTTCTTACAGGTTTTAACCTCCAAGAAACACCCGGTAGGTCGACAATATTTTCAGCAATATTTGCAACTGTTGCAAATGAAACAGACGATTTTATCTCTGTTTCTGTAAAAGCTCCCCTCATATTAGCTGGAACCTTCTTTTCAATTTCAGATTTTGGTATATCTAAAAATGATGAAAGTCTCATTAATACTGAATCAAATCTTTCAGTTGGAATTTCTGCTGGAGTTATGTCTATAGCCCATGAATCATTATTTGTTGCTATGGGAATTATTGCATTTCTGTCAAAAATTTCGCCCCTGTTTGCAGGAATAACACGTACTTTACTAGAAATAATTTCTGATTGTCTTCGGTATGTAGTTCCTTCTACAATTTGCATAGAAAAAAGCTTAAACAAGTATACAGCTATCGTTGCACCTATAATGAGTGAAAACACAAAACTTGTTCGTGTTTTTTGCTCAGAAGATTCCGATTGCCCAGTGTGATAATCCATGTTTTCACTCATGCTAAATGCTCCGGTTTAAAATCCGCTGAAAATATTTTAAACTTGGATAAAGCGAAAAAAACTAAAGGTGCTAATAATGAATTAAACAAACATTCATACCAAAGAGTTGCATTAAAAAGTGAATAAAGCATTATTTTACCAGGATAGAAAAACGACACAAAGAATATCAAAAGTGCTTTACTTAATGTAGCAAAAAACAGCATTAAAATTGGTATGAGGATTCCTTTTGAATGTATATTAAGATGAAATACACCTGCAAAAAAGCCTAAAACTGTTCGAATTAATGCATTTAAACCAAAAGGAGCTGCACTAAGAAAATCTATTAGAAGGCCTGAAAAGAACCCTGTAACTTGACCAACGGTAGACCCATTTTCCATTGCAATAAACATCAGAACTATAAGCATAATGTCTGGTTTAACTGGTAATAAATACCAGTTTGATATAGCAGCAGCTTCAATTAGTACTATAGAAATAATTAAAATTGAATACACAATAATTCTTTTCATTATTCTACCTCCCTAGCCTGCGTTGTTTCATTTAGAGTACTTGTGTCTACAACTATTACCTCTTCTAAACGAGCGAAATCAATTATAGGTACAACAGATATAATAAGCGAAGAGTCATAATCCAATTCTGAAACTGACGAAATTGTTCCAATAACAGTTTCTCTCATGTAATTATCATTTTCGCCTGATGTTACAATAACATCTCCAAATTGTAAATCTTCCATAGCACGTTTTTTTATATAGTTTAATGTTAAAGGACTATCAGAAGATCCATTCCCACTAATTAAACCAAGGTCGCGAGAGTCTTGAATACGTGCAGAAATATGCGAATTAAAATCGTAAACAGGCATAATAAAACTTGTATATAATCCTACAGTTACAACTTTACCAATAAGACCTACATTCCCATTTTGAATTGCAATAACAGGCATGTTTTTTACAATACCATCTCTGCTGCCTTTATTGATAGTTATACCAGAGTAAAGACTTTCCGGATCTCTCCCAATAATTCTTGCAGGAAGTGTTTTATATGAATATGTTTGAGTAAAACCTAGTAACTCTGTAAGTCTTTCATTTTCTTTTCTAATCTCTGCATTAGACCTTTGTAGGAACTCATAGTCTTCAAGTCTTTCTGTTAAAATTTGATATTCTCTACGAAGGGTGCCAAGTTCGCGAATTGCAGTAAATGTATTTTCCACACCGTTAAATACTGCATACACACCTCTTTGCATTCCAGAAAAAAGTGAAAAACCAAGTTCTTTAAAGTTTAATACAAATACACCCGTTGAAGCTGTTAAAAGTACTCCAGAAATTACTACTAGCACTGCTAATAGTTTTAGAGAAAACGATAATGACTTTTTTGCATGTTGTATATCCATATATGCTCTTAACTTATGAATTTAGGCTATCGTATATACTTCTATCACTTGTCATGTCTTTGAGGATTTCGAAAGATTTACCAGCGCCAACTGCTACACATTCTAATGGAGATTCAACTAAGAATACAGGTACACCAGTTTCTTTTGAAATTAAGGTAGAAAGTCCTTTTAATAATGAACCACCACCAGTCATAACTATACCTCTTTCAACAATGTCTGCAGCCAATTCTGGCGGAGTTTTTCCTAATGTTACTTTTATTTCTTCAACAATCTGTGTTGTTGGATCTTTTAATGCTTCTCTAACTTCAACTGAATCAATTTCAAGTCTTCTTGGAAGACCAGTTATTGCGTCAGTACCTTTAATTTCCATTTTTTCAATTACTTTTTCTGGAGATGCATTACCAATTTCAATTTTCAATCGTTCAGCTGTTTGCTGTCCAATAATAAGACTATGTTCAGCTCTAACATATTTAATAATAGCTTCATCAAATTCATCTCCACCAATACGTATAGAACTTGTAACAACCATACCATTTAGAGAAATAACTGAAACTTCAGTAGTACCACCACCAATATCACATACCATGTGTCCAGCAGGTTCATGAATAGGAATTCCTGCTCCAATAGCAGCAGCGCGAGATTCTTCAATAACACTTACCTCTTTCGCACCAGCTTTCATAGCAGCTTCCACTACAGCACGTCTTTCAACTTCTGTGATACAGCTAGGAATACCAATTTTCATACGTACTGATTTAATAATTTGATATTTTGGAATAATTTTTGATACAAAATAACGAATCATTTTTTCTGTACTGTTAATATCTGCAATAACACCATCAGCTAAAGGTCTAATGGCTGTTATATCTCCAGGAGTTTTCCAAAGCATTCTTTTAGCTTCTGCTCCTACTGCTAAAATTTTACCAGTCCCCTTTTCAACGGCAACAACCGATGGTTCGTTTATAACAATACCTTCACCAGGTACATAAATTAAAGTATTACATGTTCCTAAGTCCATACCAATGTCTGTCGTAAATCTATCAAAAAAACCCATATGTTTCTCCTCATTCCTTTATTACATTTTTAATCGCGCACCAGCATGATTAGCTTCAATTTCTAAAGCTCTTCGCCACTGTGAGCGTGCTTTTACAAAGTCACCTTGTTGCTCATAGATTAATCCTAACCCATAATAAGCATTAGCCTCTCGGTCATTTATAGCAAGAATATCTTCAAACTCTTTTTGAGCTTCATTATAATTTTCTTCACTAAAATATATTTGTCCTAAAAGGTTCATGCATTGAATTACATACAACATATTTTCACTTTCATTTTTTACAAGCTCAAGATATGGCTTTGCGGCATTATAACTACCTTTATTGTAGTATTGCTCTGCAATAGCAAGCTGAAGTACATCTGAGTTGTTAACTAAAAGTGCCTCTGTGAAATATGCAATACTTTCATCAGTCATACCTAACGAAGCATAGCTTAAACCTAAATATTCAAAAATATCATTAGCATTATACCCGTTATTGTGTGCGCTGTGCAAGTATTTTATGGCAAGATCTGAATAAAAATAATATGCAGACAATCTGTTTTTATGAAAGTAGGTTTTACCTAACATGTATTCTAATTGAGGTTTTAGTTCATTTGGGGCATGTAATAATGCCAAACGTAGTGAGTTTATAGCTTCATCAATATATGAATGTACTTGTATTGAATCAGTACTAGATAAAGCAAGGTAAAAAGCGGAGTATCCATGATATGTTAAAGCAGTATTGTGATAAGGTACTTGATAGAGAATATCACTTGCAAAATCATATGTTGCTTTGTATTCTTCTGAGTTCCATAGTGCTTGTAATTCTTCGATGTCTGGAGCCGCTGATATTCTAGATACAATTGCTCTCGTTAAAAAAACAACTGCTAGAATAAACAGTATTGACAGTGTTAAAAGTAAAACGGTATTTTTAACATTGATCTTATTTTTAATCTTAAAATCTGATTTTTTAAATGTATTTTTAGGTGAGTCTATGTATAATGAGGCTTTCAATACTTTGTTTATATCGTTATTTTTTTTCACAACCCACCCAAAAAAAAACAGAAGAGACAATAAGCCGGATTCTGTCTAGCGAAAAACTCGCATAGTAACCATCTATCTCGAATATACATTACTGTATACTTCAAGCGGTCTACCCGTAGCATAAGAGTCGGAATCTCAACTACTGCTTGACCTTGCTCCGGATGAGGCTTGCATTTCAATATCTGTTACCAAATATTAGGTGAGCTCTTACCTCACCGTTTCACCCTTACCCTTACGGGCGGTATACTTTCTGTTGCGCTATCTGTTACACGATAAACGTGCACCCGGTCGTTAACCGGCATCCCTTCCGATGGAGCCCGGACTTTCCTCGATATATTTCAGTCGCGGTTACATCTCTTCTGTAAAATTATTCGTCATAATCCATTCCAGACATTGTAGCTGAATCTGACATAGCTCTTGAATCTTCGTCTTCATCATCACTGTCTTCGTCTGAAAAATCGTCTTCATCAAAACCTTCAAGTGAGCCTGTATCATCCAATTGAAAAAATTCTGTGTCACCATCTTCTGGTTCTTGATAAAATAAAATTCTACTACAATATGGGCAAAAATGTATATCATCACCCTTATGGACTTCATTAGCAAATTGCGCTGGTAAAATCATGTGACAACCATCACAAACATTACCTTTTACAGCAACAATTCCAGTTTGTTTATTTTTTATAATTCTTTCAAATTTAAATACTATGTCAGAATCAATACCAGGTATAAGTTTAGCTTCTTTCTTTTCAAGATTTTCTAGATTCTTTCTCATTACACTTACTTCTTGTTCCATTTGAAGTTTGTGTTCATTTAATTCGCTTTCTTGACTTTTAATTAGTTCTTCATCTTGTTGAAGTTTATCATTTAGCTCTGCTAAATTCTTTTCTTCGCGATGTAATTCTTTTCGTACTGATTGTTCAAGATCAGTTGAGTCTTTAATTGCTTTTTCTAAAACTTCATATTCACGATGAGTTGAAATACTTTCCATGTTCTTTTCACCCATTTCACGTGCAGATTCAGCTTCAGCAAGATCAGCTTTTAGTTTTAAAACCTTAGCACGAACTTCTTCGTATTCAGTGTTCTTAACAATAAATTCTTTTTTTAACCGTGCAAGAAGTTCATCTTGTGATGAAAGCTTTTTTGGTGCATTTTCAATTTCTTGTTCGATTGAATACTTTTCACCCAAAATTTCTTGTAATGTTTTTAAATTTTCGAAAATCTCAGTCATATTTTACCTTTACCTCGTACTATTTTATACACTAAATTCGTTTAATTGTCTATATAGTCTCGTAATCCACTAGCTCTTCTAGGATGTCGTAGTCGTCTTAAAGCCTTTGCTTCAATTTGTCTAATACGCTCACGCGTTACATCAAAGTACAAGCCTACTTCTTCTAAGGTTAGAGAATATCCATCCTTAAAACCAAATCGCATTTCCAATACTTCTTGCTCTCTTACAGGTAATGTTGAAAGAACACTTTGAACTTGTTCTTTTAACAAAATGTAAGAAGTTCTTGATGATGGATTTTCAACTTCTTTATCTTCAATAAAGTCACCAAGTAATGAGTCTTCTTCTTCACCAACAGGTTGATCAATTGAAACTGGCTCTCTTGCAACATTATTGACTGTTTTAACTCTAGAAACTGGCCAACCTAGTTGTTCTGCAACTTCTTCATCAGTTGGTTCACGACCAAGTCTTTGTAACAATTGGCGTGACTCTCTTACAACCTTATTAATATTTTCAATCATGTGAACAGGAACACGAATGGTTCTTGCTTGATCAGAAATACTTCTCGTAATTGCTTGACGAATCCACCAAGTAGCGTATGTAGAAAACTTAAATCCTTTACAATATTCAAATTTTTCTACTGCTTTAATAAGCCCTATATTTCCCTCTTGAATAAGATCAAAAAGTTGTAAACCTCTGTTTGTATATTTTTTAGCAATAGATACAACAAGACGTAAGTTAGCATTAATAAGACGATTTTTAGCTTCTTCCATCATCTTTCGACCTGTATCAATTTCTTGAGTCATTGCTAAAATTTCTTGCACATCGTTTTCAAATTCATATTCTAACTTTCTTAGTTTTCTGTCAATTTTCTGAATTTGAGTGTAGATTTCTCTAATTTCATCAGAGGTCATGCCTAAGTCTTCTTCTAACTTTGCACGCTCAGATTTTAATGCTAAACGTTTACCTAAATTTCGAAGCCCACTAAAATCTGCAATACGCAGCTCTTTTGCTTTTCGTTCTTGTCGTTGTCTAAACTCAGCTATACGTGTTTTAGCCTCAATGAATCTAAGTGAAAATCGTTCAATTTCTTCAGACTTAATATCAATGTTCTGTAGCTGATTTAAGATCTTTGTGCGTAAAGTTGATAAAGTTTTATCTTCAAATATATCTTTTGACGGGTCAGCATCGTACAACTGTTTTTTCAAGTGAGTATAGGTACGCATATCTGCTAAAATTGGCTTTAAATGCTCACCGTAAGCAATTTTTAAGCGGCGCTTTTCAGACATTTCCTCATTAATTTCTTTTCGAGGACGCCCTGTTTCATTGACATCAATTCGAGTATATGCTTTTTGAGCTAATGAATAGAACTCTGGAATCATCATACCAGAACGTTTAATAACGTCTTTAATGATATTCTCTCCACTTTCCATTTTTTTTGCTAAAACTACTTCTTGCTCTGCTGTTAAAAGCTGTTCTTTCCCAATTTCTCTAAGATAGAGTCGAATTGGATCGTCACTTTTAGCATCTTTTTCATTATAAACGAGTTTTTTTCTTTCTGTATCTTTTGT
The DNA here is from genome assembly GCA_964370725.1 of uncultured Treponemataceae bacterium. Lineage (GTDB taxonomy): Bacteria > Spirochaetota > Spirochaetia > Treponematales > Treponemataceae > CAYJFX01. The sequence goes on along the minus strand of CAYJLQ010000056.1, from coordinate 247 downwards.
TTTTATTTCATCTACAGTTTCGTTTTCACTTTCGAAATCTTCTTTGAGTTCTTCATCATTATCAAAAAAAGTATCTTCTTCGAGTAACTGTATGTTGTTTTGTTGGAGAAGCACTAATACTTCTTCCATTTTGTTAGAATTAATTAAGTCTGGAGGTAAAAAATTGTTTATATCATCCCAGTTAATAATCTTTTTTTCTAACCCTAGTTCAATAAGCCTTGTTACAGCTGGATCTAATACTACTGGC
>CAYJLQ010000055.1:0-8891 GCA_964370725.1 uncultured Treponemataceae bacterium | reverse complement strand
TTTGTTCTTGTGCTACGGTACAGTTCATTGTACAAAGAAGTGGTAACCATCCTCCAGTTGATGAGCAAAATCCAGATAACCCATTTTTTGGATCTGCAATAGGCTTGTCTGAGTAACCGTACAAGGTGCCAGATGTTCCAAGGCTCATTGTTAAAAAACCGTCAGTTACTGTTCCTGTTCCAATCGCTCCCATCATGTTGTCTCCACCACCAGAAGAAACAGGAATTCCTTCTGGAAGGCCATAAAGCTTGCTTGCTTTTTGGCTAATGAATCCACATGCTTTATGAGCTTCAATAAGTTTTGGCAGTTTGTTATATAATCCTTCATCGATAAGGTCGCATGCTTTTTTAGACCATGTTCTTGTTGTTGGATTTAATAGCGCCGTTCCAGAAGCGTCTCCATATTCCATGGTATAACTATCAGTGAGTATAAAATTGATATAATCGTGCGGGAGTAAAATGTAATGAAGATTTTCCCATGCTTCTTTTTTGTTGTTTTTTAGCCACATAATTTTTGGAGCTGTAAAGCCTGGAAGCATTAGGTTTCCCACTTCTTTTATTACTTCTTCATCTGAGCCGAAAGCTGCTGTTAGGTCATTGCATTCTTGTGCTGTTGAAGTGTCATTCCATAATTTTATGTTGTATAGACTTTTCCCTTCCTTGTTGAGGGGAACAAATCCATGTTGTTGGCCTGAAACACCAACTGCTTCAACTTTTTCTAAAACATCTTTAGGTAATTCAGAAAAACATGTTTTTAATGCATCATCGTACCATTCTGTTTTTTGTTCTCTAGTTCCATCATTTTCTGATAAGAGTTCTAAAGACTTAGAAGCTTGGTTTACAATGAGTTTCTTTTCATAATCGTATAATACTACTTTAAGGCTTTGTGTGCCTAAATCTATTCCTGCTACTATTTTCATAGTATAGAGTATGTGCTATTTTTTACACTTTTTCCATATTTATAATTGATTTTCTATATCCAAAATTGATATTTTATGATACACTAGGCGAATGAAAATACTGGATACTGTTTTTGTTCAAAAGCTTGTAGCAGGCGAAAAACTTACTTGGCATGGCCGATATCATTCACATAGTGAAAATGAGTATGAAATTCATTACTTTGTGGAAGGTGAAGGGAGTTTTTTATCAAACAAAACGCGTTACACCATTACAAAAGGTGCATTGTTTTTATCTGCGCCCCATGAGTTTCATTCAATTGTACCTCAGAGGGTAACAAAGCCCTTAACTTACTACGCTGTTTTATTTTCAATTGATGAAAAAGCAGATAATGATGTATATCAATTATTGACACAAGCTTTAGCGTCATCTAAAGGGTGCCTTCATTCAGATAAAGTTAATAGATTTTCTTTAGATGAAGTTTTGAATCTTTGTGTGAAGCCAGGCTCATATGAATCTATAGCTGCAAGCTTTTTATTTGCGAGCTATTTATACCGTTGGTATAGTGATGAAGTTGATGGGCGAAATGAGAGTGTAGAATTAAATGCAAAAGCAATTGAGGGAAATAAAACGTCAAAGGCATACGTTACAAAGGCCGTGGCTTTAATGAAAGAAAAGAATATACTTGTAGAGGATATAGCGTGGAAACTTGGTCTTTCTGCAGAACATTTTATTCGCATTTTTAAGAGTGAAATGAATATTACGCCACATCAATATAGTGTTCGCCTTCGTGTTCAAGATGCAGCAACTAGGCTCGTTTCAAGTGAGAAGACAATTGGGAAAATAGCTTCTGAGCTAGCTTTTGAAAACCAATTTCATTTTTCTAGAGTGTTTAAAAAATGTACAGGCTTTTCTCCTACTGAATATAGAAGGCATTATGGGCAAGAAGTAGATCTTTTGCTAAAGTAAATTTAAATACACAACAAATCTTTATTGACTCTCAAAATGTTTGACTTTGTTATCAATTTTAAGGATGTAGCTAGATAAATAACTTCATATTACCTAATGTTTTAAGTAACTTAGTGGCAGTTTTCCTTGTTGAAAAAAAGCAAAGGGTAAATATCAATTTTAGATATAAAATATCAATTTTTTATATTTTCTCATAGCAAGCATTGAAGTATAATGTTGAAAATGAAATCTAAAGGCTGCGAGTAAAATAATTAAAAATATTCCATATTTCTAATTTATTTGCTTAAATCCTTTATGATATATTATTGAAATTAGTATATAGAATAAGGAGACGGAAATGGGTAGACTGGTAACATTGTTTACAGGACAGTGGGCAGACATTCCTTTTGATGAAATGTGTGCTCTTGCAGTGAAGATGGGTTATGATGGGCTTGAGATAGCATGTTGGGGAAATCATGTTGATATTGATAAAGCATATTCAGATGATGCTTATGTAGCATATCTTTTAGATACCTTAAAAAAACATGGTTTAGTATGTAAAGCATTAGGGACACATATAATTGGTCAATGTGTTGGTGATGCACCTGATCCTCGCCTTAATAATTTTGCTCCTGCAGCCTTAGCTGATAAGCCAGATGAAATTAGAGCTTGGGGTATTGACCAAATGAAAAAAGTTGCTGTAGTAGCAAAAAAAATGGGCGTTCATGTTGTAACTGGTTTTACAGGTTCTCCTATTTGGAAATATCTATATTCATTTCCACAAACTACTGCAGAGATGGTAGAAAAAGGTTTTGATGAAATTGTATCGCTTTGGACACCTATCCTTGATGAGTTTAAGAAAAATGATGTAAAATTTGCCTTAGAAGTTCACCCAGGTGAAATTGCATTTGATTACTATAGTACAGAAAAATTATTGAAGAAATTTGCAGATAATGATACTTTTGGTTTAAATTTTGACCCAAGCCATTTAATCTGGCAAGGTGTTTCACCACACCTATTCTTACAAGACTTTATGGATAGAGTTTATCATGTTCACATGAAAGATGCTACTGTAACACTTGATGGACGCAGTGGTATTTTAGGATCCCATATTGATTTTGGTAGTCTAAAAAGAGGTTGGAATTTCCGTTCTCTTGGGCATGGAGATGTTAATTTTGAGGAAATAATTCGTGTGTTAAATGCAGGCGGGTATACAGGTCCTCTTTCTGTAGAATGGGAAGACTCAGGAATGGAAAGAGTTGCTGGGGGAACTGAAGCAGCAGCATTTGTAAAAAAAGTAGACTTTGCTCCATCAGATGTTAAATTTGATGATGCTATTTCTAACTAGGGAGCAACTATGAGTGTTATTAAGTATGGAATGATAGGAGGGCATTTAAATGCCTTTATTGGTGAAGTTCACAGAAATGCGATAGGGTTAAACCATCAAACACAGTTAGTGTGTGGTGCTTTTTCTACAGATTCTCAAAAAAATAAAGAAACTGGAGCTGCTTACAATATTGAATCTTCACGAATATATGATGATTACAAGGTAATGGCTGAAGCAGAAAAGGACAATATTGATTTCGTTGCAATTTGTACACCAAACCGTCTTCATTATGAAAATGCAAAAGCATTTTTAGAAGCAGGCATTAATGTAGTTTGTGAAAAGCCTCTTTGCTTTGAAGTTGAAGAAGCTCAAGAGCTTAAAAAAATTGCAGAAGAAAAAGGTTTGCTTTTTGGGGTAACTTATACGTATACAGGGTATACAATGGTAAAAGTAGCCAAAGAAATGATCGAAAATGGCGATATTGGAAAAGTAATAAATGTAAATGGCGAGTATGCTCAAGATTGGCTCATTGATGAAGTTGGAAATGATGCAGCTGCAGCACAAGATCTTTCAGTTTGGAGAAAAGACCCAAAGATTTCTGGCATAGCAAACTGTGTTGGCGACATTGGGACACATTTAGAAAACATTATTCATTACACTACTGGGCTTGAATTAAAAAGAGTTTCTGCAATGCTTGATACATATGGAAATCCTCTGGATTTAAATGCAAACATGCTTGTTGAATACACTAATGGTGTTCATGGAAACTATTGGGCTTCTCAAATAGCTCTTGGCCATCTTAATGGTTTAGCATTTAGAATCTTTGGTGATAAAGGTTCTTTAGAATGGAAACAGGAATTTCCTGATCAGCTCCTTTTCACAAAAAAAGGGGAAGCTCCTAAAGTATTAAATAGAGGTACTGGATATCTTACTGGTGATGCAGCTAGTGTTTCAAGAATCCCTTTTGGACACCCAGAAGGATTGCATGTTGCATTTGCTAATATTTATAATAATTTTGCAAATGCACTTAGAAAGAAAAAAGCTGGTTTGCCATATGACAAGTTCGATTTAGACTTCCCAAGTATTGATGATGGTTTAAATGGAGTAAAATTTGTTCATGCAGTTGTGAAAAGCTCTAAAAATGATGGAGCTTGGACTGCCGTTTAATTTCATATTTATGTTGAGAAATCAACAAAGATATAAAAAACATCTTATTTTTAATTTTATGGAGGAAAAAAGATGAAAAAAGTTTTATTAGTTGCTCTATTGGCTGTGTTAGCAGTATCAGGAGCTGTTTGTGGTGGTAATGCTGAAGTTACAGACATTAAAATTCTCGTTCCTAATGCAACTCACGGTTGGACAGGTGCTGTAATGACTTACGCACAAGAAAAAGCTGATGAAATTAACGCTGCAGGTAAATATTCTGCAACAGTTATTACTTGTTCAGATTCTGCAAACCAAATTGCACAAATTGAAGACATTGTTGCAAACCGATCTGCAAAATCAGTAGTAATTTTACCAAACGACAATGCAACTGAAGCTGCAATGAGACAACTTGTTGGATCAGGAATCCCTGTTGTACAATTTGACCGTTCAATTGCTGCAGTAAAAGACCAAGTAGTTACATCTGTAGAAGGTGACAACGAAGGTATTGGTTATGCAACAGCAAAACGCTTTATCGCAAACGGATTAGAAGTAGGTGATGAAGTATATGTATTGATTGGTGATACTTCATCAGTACCAGGAATGAGAAATGCTGGTTTTGAAAAAGGTTTAAAAGAAGCTGGTTGGACAGATGCTGATATTAAAGCAAGCATTGAATACTCAGCTCCTACTGGATGGCAAAAAACAACAGCACAAACTATGTTTGTTGACTGGATGAACTCAAAAACAGTTTCAGAAATTGAAAACTTTGACTGGATTTTCACACATGACGATCCTTTAGCAATGGGTATTTTTGACGCTCTTAAAACAACTGAGCTTGATGATGCAAAAAAAGCTGCTTTCCTCTCAGGTCACGTAAATCTAGCTTCATCAGCAGGTGCTGCTGAAAACTATTCAGTAATGAAAGGTGTTCATGAAAAAGATTACTCAAAAGAATTAGCAGGTCTTGCTGATTACTTCTCTGTAACATATGACCCAGCTATGATTCAAATTGCTATTGATGATATGGTAATGCACTTAGATGGCAAAACTGTTGAACAATATCACTTAGTTCCAGTTGCTGTAGTAGATTCTACAAATGTAGATAACTTCAGAGGTTTTGGCGATTCTTACGCAAAATAATTAAACTAAGAATTTAGAAGTATTTTGTAGGTGCTTTGCGCCTGCAAAATACTTTTGTTATGTAAAGAGGTTTTAATGGATATTTTAAAAATGTCTACAATTTCTAAGTCATTCTTTGGTGTAAAGGTTTTACATGAAGTCGATTTTTCCGTAGGTGAAGGAGAAGTTCATGCTTTGCTAGGAGAGAATGGGGCTGGAAAATCTACTTTGATGAATATTTTAGCAGGTGTTCACCAAAGAGATTCAGGAACAATTCAATTTGCAGGTGAAACATTAGATCACGTAAGTGTAAAACTAACTGAATCAAAGGGGATTGCATTTGTTCATCAAGAGTTAAATCTATTTAATGATTTAAAAGTATATGAAAACATATTTTTACGGCGAGAGATAACAAATAAATTTGGAAAGCTTAATCATGCTGCTATGATTGAAAAGGCAAATAATCTTTTTGATGAATTAGGAGTTGAAATAGACCCGCGGGCATTGGTTTCCGAGCTTGATACAAGTAAAAAGCAATTGCTAGAAATTTCAAAAGCTTTATTTTCAAATGCAAAATTATTAATTTTAGATGAGCCTACCACATCGCTAAATAATAGCGAAGTTGAACATTTATTTAGTATTGTAAATAAATTAAAGGCAACAGGGGTGTCCTTTATTTTTATTTCACATAAAATGACAGAGATTTTTACCATAGCGGATGCATATACTATTCTAAGAAACGGACAGTTTATTCGCTCAGGTTCTATTTCGGATATAAATCCGGAAGAAGTTACTAAGCTTATGGTTGGTAGCTCATATTCAGAAAATGAAATTTATGAAAAACGCACACTTGGAGAAACAATACTCAAAATTGAGGGTTTATCTTCAAAGCATTTTAAGAATATACATTTAGAAATAAAAAAAGGCGAAATTCTTGGGCTAACGGGATTGATGGGAGCAGGTATTTCTCATTTAATGCAATGTCTATTTGGGGTATTGCCGGCAAAAAGTGGTAAAATACTACTTAACGGAACTGAAGTGAAAATAAAATCTATTAAAGGTGCTATGAAAGACAAAATTGCCATGGTAGCAGCTAATAGAAAAGAAAATTCAATAATTCCTGACTTTACTCTACTTGAAAACATGTATATTGCGGAACATATTTTGTCTGCTAAAAAACCTATAATTAATTATAAGAATGAGCAAGCAAAATTTGCAAGATATAAAGAAATGTTAGGTATAAAAGCAAACAGCCATGAAGATCTAATTACATCTTTGTCAGGTGGAAACCAACAAAAGGTAATTTTAGCTAGATGGCTTAATACTGATGCAGATATAATTTTGCTTGATAATCCAACGCAAGGTATAGACGTTGGTGCTAAGGCAGAAATTTATAAACTTGTATTAGAACTTTCAAAACAAGGAAAAACAGTGTTGGTAAATACACTTGAAATTCCTGAAATTATGAAAATTGCCGATAGATGTGCTGTTTTCTATCATGGTGAAATTAAGACTATATTAGACAGAAACGACATAACAGAAGAAAAGGTTATGCTGTATGCAACTAATGCTATTGAATTAAGTGGAGGTAGTAAATAATATGGCAAATACAAATAGTGAAGTACAAAACAAGTCTGTGAAGGAAAAATTAGGGAAGTTTGCAAGTGAGTACAACTTTGTTTTGATTTTTTTTGGAATTCTCATTGCATACTTAGTTATTAATCTTGGTGCAACAACATGGAATGGGGTAATGAATATTTTACGTCACTCTGCTGTTACAGGAATTATTGCTCTTGGTATGGGGCTTGTTATTATTACAAAGGGTATTGACCTTTCGGTTGGATCTATGTTGGCTTTGGTTGGCGGTTTAGCTGTAACAACTTTTAATACAACTGGTAGTATATTTCTAACTCTTATTGTTGCTCTTTTCTCAGGAATTGTATGTGGATTTTTTAATGGTATTTTGATTGGTAAGGCTAAGATGCCTCCATTTATTGTAACACTTGGAACAATGCTCATTTTTAGATCTTTGTCTCAGTACTACTTAAAAACACTAGGGCAATCAATTTACAGTATGAGTGGTAAGCTTGAAAGCTATGATGCATTTTTTAGCTTTGGGCAAGCGCTCCCATTAACAGTACCAATGACAGGTTGGATTTTAATTGCGGTAACAGCTTTAATAGTGTATGTTTCAACTCAAACAAAGTACGGAAAATCTGTGTATGCCTTAGGAAGTAACGAAAAGGCTGCACAATTAGCTGGTATTAATGTTGAATGGACTCAAGTGTCTGTATATACATTAACAGGTCTCTTGGTTGGTGTTGGCGCCTTCCTTTGGATGGCAATGAATGGTGCAGTTGACCCTGCTACTGTTGGACGCTCTTATGAAATGTATGCCATTGCAGCTGTTGTTATTGGTGGCGTAAGCATGTCTGGGGGTAAGGGAAAAATTGCTGGTATTTGTTTTGGTGCAATGTCTTATGCTATAATTGATAAAATTATCGCTTCTTTAGGATTAGATGCACTTATAAGTGATGCAATTAAAGGTTCAATTTTGCTTTTTGCAGTTTTAATTCAAATTATTATTCCTCAAATTAGAGGTCGGTTTGGAAAAAAATAGTCTTTAATAAAGACACATTGGAAACCTTGGTTCAACCTTTGAATCAAGGTTTTTTTTATGTAAATCTAATAAATCTTGCTTCCCAACAAACTTGCAATTAATTGCACGGCCATTTTTGCCGTTTGGTTTCTAATGTCTAAAACAGGGTTTACTTCTACGAAGTCTGCAGACTTTACAAGGCCTGTGTCATGTATTTCTTCTGCAAGTAAAAGAACTTCACGATAACTTAAACCGCCTGGAACTTCTATTCCAACACCTGGGGCAAAGCTAGGGTCCATTACATCCATATCAAAACTAAAATGTATTGCATCTACTTTTTTATCTATAAAAAACTGTTTTGTTTCTTCTATTACATGATGGAATCCCATTCTGTCTATGTCGCGTATGGTAAACATTTTTACCCCTGCTTTTTTCATAAGGGGGCCTTCTAATGGGTCGATGTCACGGCAGCCAATATAACATATGTTTTCAGGATTTATTTTTTGCCCTTCAAAATGAAGGTTTACAAGGTTTTTGTGTCCAAAACCGCAAGAGGCTGAAACGGGCATTCCGTGTATATTGCCAGAGTTTGATGTTTCTGGTGTGTTAAAGTCGCCATGTGCATCTACATACAAAAGCCCAATGTTTTTATTAGTTTTTTTTGCACTTGCTGCGATGCCTGCAATTGAACCAAGTGTTATTGAATGGTCGCCACCGAGAATAAGTGGAAACTCGCCTTTGTCTGCTGCTTTTTCTACCTCTACTGCAAGCTGTTCGCATGCTTTTACAATGGGCTTTAAGAATTTTACCTTTTCATCTCCCACGTCTTGGTATTCTTGCGGGTCAAAGTTTATGG
>CAYJLQ010000054.1:5740-9047 GCA_964370725.1 uncultured Treponemataceae bacterium | reverse complement strand
CATTTGTAAAGATTTACCTTTATGGTATTTTTACAAACGTTAGCGATTGCAGGGGCCGCGAAGCGGTTCGTGCCCGTAGGGACATGGCTTGCCTTGTCCGCACCATGACCACCAAACGGCACGAATGAAGCCGAAAGGCGTAACCCCACAAAGCGCGACCCCGAATGGCAACACATTGCCATTTGGGGTAACGCCCAAGCAAAAATACAACTTTATTTATCGGCCTTCAATTTCTTTTAGATAAAAATCTTTTCCACCAATAATTTGTTTTTCAATGCTCCCACAAGAAGGGCATTGCTTGCACTCCTGAGCCAAGTATTCTTCTTCGCAATTAGAGCATTTAAGAGTAACTGGCACTTCTTCAATAACGAGCGACGTGTTTTGAAGCATTGTATTATCGACCGCTGCAGGATAACATTCTTCTAAAAACCGTGCCACAACACCGCTTGCCTTTCCAACCTGAAGGGTAATACTTTTAACTTCAGTTAGATTGTTTTCTTCTACGGTTTTGAGCACTTGTTTTACTATGTGGAACACAATTCCTAATTCATGCATAAAAATTATTTTCCTGTTATTTTGTCTTTAATATTTTTTGCAGCAATTCTAACCTTTCGCTTAACGATATTTTTAATGACTGCTCCTTTCATTTTTTCAAACACTAAGCCACCTTCATCATACACACGTTTTAAGCTAATAGCATCAAATTTACATTGTGTTGTACACTGACCGCAGCCGACACAGAGGAACTCGTCTACAACCGTTGCCCCGCAAGAAAGGCACCTATTTGCTTCAATTTTTACTTGATCTTCTGTAAGCCCTCTACGATTATCCTTAAATGTTTTATCGTGTGGTTCATGTGTTGGGCTAACTCGTTTTAGAGAATCGTATCCTTGGAGAATGAGTGAATCTTTATCGAATGCAACGTAATCGCGTGGGTTTCGCCCAAACACAAGGCTTTGTCCCCTATGCACAAATCGATGGATAGAAATTGCTGCTTCTTTTCCTAATGCAATAGCGACAATGGCATAGTTTGGTCCAGTGTACACATCACCACCTGCGAAAATATCTTCACACGTTGTTTGCAATGTTATATCATCGCACTTTACTGTGTTGTTTTTATTAAGTTCAACATTTTGCCCTTGTAATAAATCTTTAAAGTCAAATTGTTGACCAATTGATAATAATAAATCATCTACTGGTAGTTCTATTGTATCATTTTCGTCATACAGAGGTGCAAAACGTTTTTCGGAGTCGAATACTTGTGTACACTTTTTAAACACCACAGTTTCAACCTTACCAGCTTTTACAACTAGTTTTGCAGGTCCATAGTTTCCAATTATTTCTACACCTTCTGCCAAGGCTTCTTCAACCTCTTCTTCCAGTGCTGGCATTTCGTTAACACTTTCGAGACACACAATTTTTACCGATTCTGCCCCGCAGCGCGTAGCGCTTCTTGCAACATCAATTGCAACGTTTCCACCACCAATAACGACAACATTTTTGCCTAACTTAGGCTTTTTGTCCAAGGCAATATTTTTTAGAAAATCTATACCGGTTAAAACATTCTTAGAATCTTCACCCTCTAGACCTATTAGTCGCCCTTTTGAAGCACCTATTGCTACATAAAAGGCTTTATAATCTTGTTTCCTAAGTTCGTCTATTGTTATGTCTTTTCCAACTTCGCAAGATGTTCTAAACTCAACCCCAAGTTCTTTTAGAATGTCAATTTCTGCGCCAATAACATCCTTTTCTAAGCGAAAGTTAGGGATTCCAAGTGTTAGCATTCCTCCAAGCTTTGATTCTTTTTCAAACACTGTAACTTTGTATCCATCTACTGCAAGATAATATGCACAAGATAGTCCAGATGGGCCACTTCCTATAACAGCAATTTTTTTATCATAATTGTGCATTATTTTTGGAACATAGCGGCTTTCTGCGTGAAGATCTTTTTCTGCTATAAAACGTTTAATTTCATCAATAGCTATTGGGTCATCCAACTTTGCCCTTGTACACTCAGATTCGCATGTTCTGGGGCAAATACGACCGCAAATTGCAGGGAATGGGTTATCTTCTTTTATAAGTTCAAGCGCATCGGTATACCTACCCTCTCCTGCCAGTTTAATATAACCTTGCACTGCTATATGCGCAGGGCATTTTGTTTTACACGGACTTGTTCCTGTAGAAACAACCATTTTTCGGTTTGTTCTGTAATCTACATTCCACATATCTTTTGTCCAAACTGTGTTTCGGGGTGTTTCTTTTCTAACAATCTTTTTAACTGTAAACTTTGTTGACTCGAGCTTTTGTCCTAAGTGTAAAGCATTTACTGGGCAATTTTTTACGCATTCACCGCAGGCAACACATTTTTCTGGATCTACTTCTGCTTGGTAATTTGAACGGCTCATATCAGCATTTATAAACATCTCTGTAGAACGAAGTGCATAGCAACTACATCCACAACAATTACAAATAGCATGAGTTTCGCCTTCTCCATCAATGTTTGGAATTTGGTGCATTAGACCATTATCTTCTGCCCTTTTAATTATCTCCATCGCTTCTTCTTTTGTTACTTGGCGCCCTCGTCCTGTTCTAATATAATATTCTGCCCCGTGACCAAGCTGAATGCACATTTCTTCTTTTAAGTGCCCACAGCCCTCTCCCATTTCTTCTCTTGAAGTTCTGCACGAACAATTTGAAACCGAAATCATTTTAGCATCGTTTATATAATGGCTTACCTCTTCATAGCTTGCACGGCGTGAGTTTCCATCTATTGCTGTTTGAATTGGAATTACCCGCATTAGGCCTATTCCAGGTGGAAACATACCTGCAGAAAAGGCACCTCTTATTCTTCCATATCCTTCAAAACCCCATGCTATTGCTGGATATTTATGTACATATTCTGGATGGTTATTCATCATTTCCATAACCCCAGGAACCCAGGTTTCAAACCAATACACTGGCTTTCCATCTTTATTATTTACTATTTCGTTAACTATGAGAATCCCAACATCGGCTGCGTCATCTAGTATTTTTCTTGTTTCTTCAACGTCGCGGCCAGCCCTTTCTGCAACTTCTTCCGCAGTAAGCTTTTCACGTATCTTCATCGTAATTATTACATCTGCCATATCGTCAGTAACTATTTCAGGTGATAAAATAACGTATTCAGGGTCCGCATACGTGTATTCGTTACTAGCCCCTTTTTTACGTCTCCCAATATGATTTGCAAGAGCTAATATTTTAGGTCTTTTTTCAACACTAGTTGGATCAAAATTTGTTGCAATAGGTGCTTTAGCTTGGTACATACTTC
>CAYJLQ010000054.1:0-5640 GCA_964370725.1 uncultured Treponemataceae bacterium | reverse complement strand
TTATCATCGCCTTCTGGAACTGATAATATTACAAGGTTTATATTTGCCCCCACATCGTATTCTGCAGTACAAATAAGGTTACCAATGTTTTCTAAAAACACAAGGTTTACATCATCTAACCCAAGCACTTCAAACCCTTGCCGCGTCATATCGGCATCTAAATGACACATTCCCCCTGTGTGTAACTGGCAAACTTTGGCACCGGTTTTATGAATCGTTTTTGCATCAACGTCGGAATCAATATCAGCTTCCATAACGCCAATATCGAAGTGGGGTTTTAAGGTATTAATTAATGAAGCAAGAAGTGTTGTTTTACCGCTTCCAGGCGAACTCATAACGTTTACTAAATAAACGCCTTTTTCTTTAAGCATATTGCGAAGTTTTTCAGCTTCGCTGTCATTACTTTCGTAGATGCTTTTTTTTATTTCAAATACTTTAAACTCATCCATATGGTTACTCCCATATTCACAAACTAACTAGTTAAAAAACCATAAGCGAAAGTTTCCTTCCCCTTATGGTAATAAGTTTTATAGGTTATTTTTTTCTAAAATTACCTTGTACTCTTTTGTATCAGTGAATACATCATTTTTAAAGTGATTTTTAACACCATTCTTTTTTACTTTGTATATCATGTACACAAGTACTGCAATATTTGCAACAAGAGACGCAATACTTAACACAAGTAAAGCTGTCGTATTATGCGATGATTTTACAGCAAACTGAGACGAATCTGCAAATGTTGGGAATGTAAGCGTAAACATTGCATACAGAGCAAGTGTTTGTGCACGATGCTGTAACCAAGCACCCTTTAGTAGTACATTCGCAAGTCCTGCTGCAACACATAAAAGTAATGTTGCATAAAAAGATCTATCTGACAAGCAGTTATACCCGTAAGCAATATTCCAAATAGAATATGCAATTATCCAAAAAGTTTGCATATCAGGCCAAATCATATCCTTGCTTTTTGTTTTAGCAATTTTAAGCCCAAGCCAGCCTGTAATTGTTACAATATTAACAATACCGGCTATAGCATTAAGAATATTCCATGACCCACCCATCATAGTTAAACCATTTTCAACTACGCCGAAGTTTCCACTTGCTACACTAAATGCTGCAAAGATTTCATAATCGCGATATACTGCTTCCAATACATTAATGGCTAAAATTAGTGCAGGGAAAAGATACATAAACTTAGAACCTTCTAAGCGTTTTATATGTCGTATAGCCATAAAACCTAAAACACCTACAAGGGCTGAATAGGTCTTTACCCATGCAAACCAGTAACCACTTGTTGTTCCTGCCCCTGCAGAATTTGGCCAAATAAAAACACTTAAAAATAGTGGTACAGCCAAATACATTACAAGTGAAGCAATTTTACTTCGTCTAGTCAATTCATTTATTCCAACAATACACACTAGTACAAGAGCAGCCATTAACCATGTCGTTACGGGAATTGGTTGAAAGAAAAACATTTACACACCTCATTTATTATTATTTTAAACCTCAAAAAGTTTTAGCTTTTTGAGGTATTTATGAAACTAGCACCTCTAAAAACTAGAGTTTTTAGATATTTCCAAACTATAATTCAAGCTTTACATCGCTAATTGGGTATGCTTTACAGGTGTGAATATACCCAAATTTTTCATCTGCTAAACGTAACAACACACCTTTTGGCATAAACACTTCGCCTGAAACAAGTCGAGCACGGCAATAACTACATTCACCACTTCTACAACAAACTTTTACTAAAATGCCATTTCGTTCTAAAGAAGTGAGTAAGCTTTCATTTGCCTTTGCATCAATTGTTTTACCAGCAACATCAACTTTAAATGTTACACTTGCATCAACACTTGATGGCCAGCCTGCTTCATTTTCAATATCTCGTCGTGTACCAAATACTTCGTGGCGAACTTGTGATTCTTTTATACCCAATGTTGCAAGTGCTTTTGTACAAAATTCGGTCATAATATTAGGACCACAAAGATAATAGCTACAATCTGCAACATTACCAACAATTTCTTTTATGCAAGCATCGTCAATAAATCCAGCTTTGTAGGCCTTATCTTTTTCGTCTGATAACACAAGGTTATATGAAAAATTTGAATGTTTTTTAGAAAGTTCTTCAAGTTCATCATGAAAGATTGCAAGCTCTTTTTTTCGGGAACCATAAATTAATACTATATCTCTATCTAACCCTGTTTCCAAGATTTCCCTTGTCATACTTACAAAGGGAGTTATTCCACTACCACCAGCAAGGAATACCGACTTTTTTTTGTGAAAAACAGGATTATAGCGTAAATTTCCAGCAGGTCCATTTGCTTCAAATTCATCCCCAACTTTTACATTGTCTAAAAAGTAATCAGAAACAAATCCGTCAGGAATTTTTGCAACAGTAATTTCAATATATGAGCGTTGCTTTGGACTTGACGAAATACTGTATGGTCGAGAAGTTAATACATTATCAATTTTTGTAAAAATATTTATGTATTGTCCTGCTTCAAATATTGGTAATGCTCCTTCAGTTGAAACAAAACGAAATGTTTTTGCAATGCTATTTTGTACAATGATATCAACAACTTTTAATGAAAGTTTTTTTGGATGATATTTATCGACAATACTTTTTGTTTGAAACCTATCTACAATGTAGTCTTTCCCATTTCTTTTCATTGCGACAATGTCTGCTAAAACCTCAGGGCCATTTCGCATTGAGCTTATTATTGTATCTTTTAAACTAGCCATTTTTATTCTCCTATAAATCTTTTAGTACCGCTTTTGCAATTTTATCACCATACATATAGTTTGGTCCAAAACCACAAGTGTTTACCCAACCGCCTGCAAAAACAAGGTCTTTAATAAAACTGTCTTGAGGGAAAAAGAAAACTGATGATTTTAAGTCTTGTTCAAAACCATAAATTGCACCACCCGGATGGCTCAAATATCGCATATGAGTAAGAGGGGTTGCAACTTCCATTTCTTCAATGTGACTTCTAAAACCAGGATAACGTTTTTCTAAACGGTCAACAATTTTATCTGCTAAACGGTACTTAGTTTCATGATACTCTTCAGGAGATAGTTCTTCCCAAGGTGTTGCATACTTTAATATTCCTGCTGTAACAACACTCGTACCTTTTGGATAACCTTCAGGGTCATCTACAGTGTAGTTTGTTGTAACGATAGGATCTTTTTCGGCAGTGAGCCTGTATGCATCCATGAAATCTTCGTTGGCTTCTATACTGTCATAAGTAAGGTTAAAAGATTCTTTAAATCCTACTTCTTCTGGAGCACAGTCTAATCCAATAAAACAAGTAAGAGCAGATATACCAACGGTATAACCTTTGAGATATGTTCTTGCCTCTTTTGGGATATCTTTTTCATCTAAAAGATTAAAATACGTATGAATAGGTGAAATATTTGACAATACTTTTTTTGCTCGGTATTCATTGCCATTTTCATCAATAACACCAACAGCCTTTCCATTTTCAATAATTATTTTACTTGCAGCACAACTGTATTTTACTTCACTTCCGAGCTCTCTTATTCTATCAGCAAGTGCTTGAGACATAACTTGAGATCCACCTCGCAAGTAGTACGGTTTATCCTCAGTATAAATATACTGTACACGTGCTAAAATTGAAAATGGGAATCTATCTGGTGGTACACCCATAAAACACCAGTGTGCTGATAACACTAGTTGAATTTCTTTATTGGTAAAAAACTCGTCCATTACGTCTTGGCTACTCATTACTGCATACTTTGCCAACACCTTATATTTTACAGGAAAGAGTTTTTTCATAACTGCTTTTTTTAGCGCTGATGCTTCGCCACCTGCAGATTTTGCACTTGCAGCTAAAAACTCTCCGATTTCTTCGTTAAATTTATACATCATTTCAAAATAGGCTTTTACGCCTGCTTTTTCTTCAGGAAAAGCTTTTATTAACACTTCTTCTGCTTTTTCTCGGTTTGCAGGTAGTGCAACATTTTTTCCACTTGGGAGATTTACATTATAGAGTGAATCAATCTCTATCCAATCGATTCTATCAGTAATGCCAAACTCATCAAAAAGCACACGTAATGGCCCAGGCTTTTCTGGAGTACCCATACTACTTAATTGGTGAAGGGCTACTTCAAACTCAAAACGTCCACGACGAAAGCTCGTGCCACACCCACCAGGGATATTGTGTTTTTCTAACACAAGCACTTTTTTTCCACTTAATGCAAATCGACTCGCACTTGCAAGACCTGCATTTCCAGCTCCAATAACAATTACATCAAAATTGCTCATCTTATCTCCTTTTAGTATTGATAGTAGGTAGTTAAGAGGATGTAAATATACAGCTTCAAAGCAACGCTAAAAAACTGAAAACGATAAAACCTTATTCTTTGGTATTACTAACTATTTTAGGCTAGCTAAATGTCTAAAATGCCTTAGAAAGGATTTCATCTATCCTCCTACACAACTACATACTGATGATTTATTACAAGAAAATATAAATACAACTTGCAGCAAGCAAGTTGTATTTACGTATAATACTTATCAAATAATTGTGCACTTCTATAAACAAACAAGTTTTTTAGAAGCTTTAATTCTTAGAAAAATATTGTTACTGCAATTAATGCAAGATTAACGAGCATTAATACGCACTGGGAAGCATTTGTTTTTGTTGAGGCAACGAATTTTTCAAAAGCTGCAGACTTAAATCTTTCTTCCAAATTTTGTTTTTCCACGATTTGGAAACAGCCACCAAAAGTAAGAGAGTTTGCTCTAAAAACAAGCCAATACCCAGGGTTTCCAAAAATAATACAGCCAATAATTGGAGCTAAAAGAATACCAACATGGAGCCTTGCAATTGATGTTGAAAATTCATTTGTAACAAAAATCCAATTCCACAAGGTATATGCAATTATCCAAGCAATTGTTCCCCAAAATGTTGCTGCATTAGCAGTATAAATGTGAGAAAAGTTACCAAATAATGATGTTGTTTGCGAAATATCAATCCATTCGAGAGATAAAAATACTACGGAAACGGTTAAAGCTAAACCTGTGATGCCGTTAAAGATACGTTTATAGCGAATAAGATCGGTGAACGTTGCCTCTAATATATTGATTCCCAAAAATACTAGAACAATAATTACATAGATATTTCGAAAATCAGGAATAAAAACAGCAGCAACAATTGCTAATCTAATAACTGTTAAAGTTATTAGTTTCATTCTTTCAAAAAACACTAAGTTACATTTTAACAATATAATAACTGCTAAAAAAACATTAAAAGGGATATTAGCCCAAATAGGTTGCATCGACGTCATCATCGATACACAAGTAATTGCAATAGTTGCAATTATCCAATACAAGTTGTTTTGCAATACACTATTTTTAGATTGCAAATCATTCGAATTCATACAAACCTCCAATACAATGGTAACACGACATATTAAATTTGTAAAGTATTTTTTAGTATTAAATAGATAAATTTTTATTCTATCAATCTCACTTAGTACTATCCTAAATTATACAATCTTACTTGAAAAACACTCTTATTTATGATACACTCAGCCTATACTTTTTTGGGGGTTTTATGTCTAAATACATTTTTATTACAGGTGGTGTTGTATCGGGGCTTGGCAAGGGTATAGCTGCTG
>CAYJLQ010000053.1:0-9167 GCA_964370725.1 uncultured Treponemataceae bacterium | reverse complement strand
TTTGGATGAACTTCCAGCAAAAGAAATTGTTGCAAGAAACGACGATTTAATGATTGTTACTGATAAGTTTGCAAGAGAAGAATATGCAATTGCTGTAAAAAAAGGCAATACTGCTCTTCTTAATTCAATTAATGCTACTATTACAGAACTTCAAGCAAACGGTGGCTATGAAGCTTTAGTATTAGCTTTTATGCCTACAGATGGAAACATTGTAATTCCTTCAGTAGAAGCAACTGGTTCTAACGGTACTGTTACATTAGGAACAAACGCTGCGTTCCCTCCATTTGAATATGTTGAAGGAACTGAAGTTGTTGGCTTTGATATTACAATGGGACAATACATTGCTAACGATTTAGGAATGGAACTTGAAGTACAAGATATGGCATTCGACAGTCTTATTGCTGCAGTAGATTCTGGCGTTATCGACTTTGTTGCTGCAGGTATGTCTGTAACAGAAGAAAGAAAAAAGAATGTTGACTTTTCTGTTCCTTACTATGCTTCAGAACAAGTAATTATTGTAAGAAAATAAATTTTACTATACAATGAAGACCCTCTTGCACATTTAGAGCAAGGGGGCTTTTTGTTATTTTAAACGCAATGCAAAAGTATTGCAAAAGAATGGATTAGGAGAACAATGTGTTTCAATCATTTTATGACACTATTATTGCAGGAGATAGATGGATTCTCCTTTTTGAAGGGTTAGGTACAACCCTTCTTATTGCAATTACAGCTATAGCTATTGGTACTGTTTTAGGCGCTCTTTTTGCTATAATGAAAATTTCAAAAAATTCTTTTTTTCGAGGTCTTGCAACAGTTTATACTACTGTAATTCGTGGTATTCCTTTAGCTACACAATTAATGATTTTCTACTTTGTTATTTTTGCTCCATTGGGATTAGATAGATTGTTAGTGGCAATTCTTGCATATGGTATAAACTCTGGTGCATACTGTACTGAAATTTTTAGAGCAGGTATACAGGGCGTAGATATTGGGCAAATGGAAGCTGGCCGCTCTCTTGGGCTTACAAGATGGCAAACCTTAATGAAAATTATTTTTCCACAAGCTGCAAAGGCAGTTCTTCCTACTTATACAAGTGAATTTATTGTGTTAGTAAAAGAAACTTCAATTGTAAGTTTTATTGCTGTAATGGACTTAACAAAGGCAGGGGATATGATTCGTAACGCAACATATAATGCGTGGTACCCTTTAATAAGCTGTGCGGTGTTGTATTTAATAATGACCCTTGGTTTAACAAAGATTTTTGCTATTCTTGAAAAAAACATGGCAAAGAGTGATAGGGGGTAAGGCATGAATATGATTGAAGCAAAAAATTTAGATAAACATTTTGGATCCCTTCATGTATTAAAAGATATTACAGAAACAATTAGACAAGGGCAAAGGGTTGTAGTTATAGGCCCTTCTGGTTCTGGGAAAAGTACATTTCTTAGATGTTTGAATCGCTTAGAGGAACCTACAGGCGGCCATATTATTTTTGAAGGTTCCGATATTACGGATCCTAAAACTGATATTAACGCGTTAAGAAGAAAGATGGGAATGGTATTTCAACATTTTAATCTATTTCCACACCTTACTGTAATGGAAAATATTACTCTTGCTCCATTAACACATAAATTAATGACCAAAGAACAAGCTAGAGAAAAAGCTCTGGCGCTGTTAAACAGAGTTGGGCTTGCCGATAAAGCTGACGAATACCCTTCTCGTCTTTCTGGTGGACAAAAACAGCGCATTGCAATTGTGCGTGCGCTTGCTATGGAGCCCGATGTAATGCTTTTTGATGAGCCTACAAGTGCGCTGGACCCTGAAATGGTTGGTGAAGTACTTGAAGTAATGAAACAGCTTGCAAAAGAAGGCATGACAATGGTTGTTGTAACCCATGAAATGGGCTTTGCCCGCGAAGTTGCTGATGAAGTATATTTTATGGATGAAGGCGTTGTAGCTGAAAAAGGAAGTCCTGAGGAAATTTTTGGAAAGCCAAAAAATCCGAGACTACAACAGTTTTTACAATCAGTGTTATAGTATTAAAAGTGCAGTTTTTTAACTGCGCTTTTTTTATTTGTATGATATAATGAATGAACAATAACTATTATGGAGATTTTACATGATTACCGCACTTCGTCAAAAAATATTGAAAAGCAAACTTACGCTCAATATTCTTCTTAGCCTTTTTTGGCTTTTCGCCTTTATACTAAATCCAATTGCAATTAACCTTACATATGCATCAAGTGCTTGGACATTGCTTCTTGTGATTACATCATACCTTGTTATAAATTCTTTAGAGGTTTTGCAAACTCTAAACATTATGGCAGTTTCTAGTGGACAAGAAAAGTTAGATTTGCGTCCTGTTATGAATAGAGCAAAAAAAAGGGTTATAATATTAATTATAACATGGGCTTTGTTTTTTATTGTGTCGGGAGCATCAACTGCTATTTTTAATTATAAGGCTTATAGAGATCAGTTTGGAGAAAGTGTGTTAACTGAGTTCTCAGAAGATGTTCAATTAGTAGATTTGAGTCAAGTTCCAATTGTTGATAAAACACTTGCTAAAACATTGGCTGATAGAAAACTTGGAGAAGATCCAGGGCTTGGTTCTCAAGTATATGTTGGAGAACCTGTAATTCAACAAATTAATGGAGAACTTGTTTGGGCTGTTCCCCTTCACCACTCAGGATTTTTTATGTGGCTAAGTAATAGATCCGGTGCTAGAGGTTACATAAAAGTATCAGCCACAAATTTACAAGACATTGAATTAGTTCCAGTTCCTATAAAGTATCAACCTAATTCTTATTTTTTTGATGATATAAATAGGTGGGTTAGACTTATAAACGGTAACTTGTTTAATGGTTTAACTGACTATTCCTTTGAAATATCAGATGATGGTGATGCATATTGGATTATAACTACATACGAAAACAAGTGGTTGTTTTCATTACCTGAAGCAACAGGTGTTATAACCTTGCATGCTACTACAGGGGAAATGACACAGTACGACATGGCTTCAATTCCTTCATGGGTTGACCGAGTTCAACCAGAAGACTACATTATAAACCAAATAAATAATCAAGGTGAATATGTGCATGGTATTTTCAATTTTTCTAATAAAGAAAAATTTATGTCTAGCAGCCAAAGAGCTATTGTTTATTTAGAGGGAAATTGCTTTCTTTTTACAGGTTTAACTTCTGTAGGTGCTGATGAATCTGCTATTGGATTTTTAATGGTTGACATGGTAACAAAAGAGTCTAAGTTATATAGAATAAGTGGTGCTACAGAATATGCTGCTATGCTTTCTGCGCAAGGGGCTGTTCAACAATTTGGATATTTTGCAACTTCTCCTATTATTATTAATCATAAAGGTATTCCGACTTACTTTATTACATTAAAAGACAATTCTGGGCTGATAAAGCAATACGCATTTGTATCAGTAGAAAATGTTACAATTGTTGGAACAGGAGATACAATTACAGAAGCGCTAAGAGATTATAATAGTGATTTAGGTGCAACAAACTCTTTTGAAACTACTGATGGAGAAGTGCTTTCTTTAGAAGGCGAGATTTTAAGAATAGCAGCGGAATTTGGAGAAAATGGGCAATCATATAATTTTATTGTAGAAGGTATGGAGAGCAAAATATTTTATGCTTCACAAGATATTACTCCTGAACTATCTTTAACTATTCCTGGCGATTTAGTTACAATTACCTATATGGAATCAGATTCTGGTTATGTTAGAGCAATATCATTTGACAATATGAATATGAGGCAATAAAAACCTATCTAGTGCAATAGTATGTGTGCCAAAGTGCACATATACTATTGCAGATCTTCAAAAAACTATAAAACGTATGCTTCTTTTTTAGCCTATAAAAAGAAAGTATAAAAAGACAAGCGTTCAGTTTTGTGATATACTATGTATATGGCAAAACAAGTACTATTTACAACGCTTCATGTTGAAACATCTCCTCAAGCGCTTCCTCTTGGTTGTGCTTGCGTGGCTTCTGCTCTTAGGCAAAAGCTTTCAAAAAACTCACAAAACAATATACTAGTGGAGATAAAAGATTTTTCATTTGAGGACACCTTTCTTGCTTTTCTTAACGACGAAAAACGTATAGAAGTAATTGTAAATAAGCTTATAGAAAAAAAGCCTGATGTTATTTGTTTTTCTCTCTATGTATGGAATCGTACTATTCTTGTACAAGTTGCAAAACGCTTAAGACAAGAAAATCCACATTTATTCTTATTGGCAGGAGGGGCAGAGGTTACCGCTAATCCAAGAAGTTTTACGGATGACCCGAAAAGCCCTTTTGACTGTGTTGTTTCCGGAGAAGGTGAAACTGCTGTATCAGATATAGTTTTTGCATACTTCGAAAACGGCACAAAACCAAGCGACACGCTTATATTTAGTGAAGCTTGTAATTTAGAAGATGTTTCATCACCTTACTTAGATGGTACATTAGATGCCTCCAAATACTCAGGAGCCTTATGGGAGTTAGCAAGGGGCTGTCCTTATTCGTGTTCATATTGTTATGAGTCAAAAGGCGAAAAAAAAGTTCGTTATATACCAAGAAAAAGGTTATATGAAGAATTAGACTACTTTGTAGAAAATGGAATAAAGCAAGTTTTTGTTTTAGATCCAACATATAATGTAGATAAAAACAGAGCTTTAGATATGCTTCGCACTATTGAAAAAAAAGCCCCAGACATATTTTTCCATTTCGAATGCCGACCCGAATTTATAGATATAAAACTAGCGCGTGCCTTTTCACAGATACCGTGTTCTTTACAAATAGGCTTACAGTCTTCAAATGAAAAAGTTTTAAAATTAGTAAATCGTGGTTTTAACAAAAAAGACTTTGTTAGAAATATTGGTTTACTAAATGAAACTGGTGCTGTTTTTGGTTTTGATCTTATATATGGTCTACCTGGTGATAATTATGAGGGTTTTATGAAGAGCATTGATTTTGCTCTTGAGCTATATCCTAACCATTTGGAATTGTTTCAATTAGCAGTGCTTCCTGGAACGGACCTTTTTGACCGAAAAAAGGACTTAAAATTACATTCAATGGCAGAGGCTCCTTATTTAATTGAAGAAACGCTAACTTTTTCTAAAAAAGATATTGAAAAGGCAAAAATTCTTGCAGATGCGACATCTTTATTTTATACACAAGGTAGAGCTGTTTCCTGGTTTTTATCTTTGATAAAACCACTACAAAAAAGGCCTACAGTTTTCTTATTAGACTTTTTACAGTATTTTAAGGGGAGTAGGGATCTTAACAAGGGAGCATCTTTTTCTAGAATTGTCGAAATGCAAAAAGATTTTATCAAGGCGCAATATAATCAAAAAAATGTAAAGCATTTAATTCGATTTGCTGCAGATTTAATAGATTTAAATGCTGCAATTTCGAGCTATATTGCTGATGGTACGGAAAGTAAGGTGGATTTAAATTATCATCCTGAGGACCTTTTAAGCCCGTACAGTCAAGACCCAAAATATTTTGTGCAACATGCAGAACGATTTCCTTGTACTGTGGAAATAAGTAAGCGAGTTGAAGAAGAAACGGGCGATATTTACTCTATTATTTTCTAAAATGTAATCGCAGTAGCGATTGTAGGCCCGCCGAAGGCGTTCGACGTACTCGGCGAATGAAGCGACAGCGGAAGGTCGAAAAGCGCGCCATGCGAGCGATAGCTCGCATGGACTGCCCTTAGTATGCTAACTTGGAAAGTTCGTTTTGAAATTCTTTTTCTATTTCTTGTTCTATGGTGCGAATTGCTCTTTGGGCTGCTTCGGTTTCTGTTAAGTGTGCTTCTCTGCCACTAATTGACCATGGAAGGAAAGTTTTATTTTTCATATCTACGAGTTCAGTATTTAGAGTAAAGCGCACATATTTATTGTCTTGGCTTGATGTCATTGTAAATGGAGAAACTGATAATTCGCCATATAGCACATAGGGCATTGTTGTGCTTGGACCTGCAAATGTTGATAGTGTTTCGCTCTTATACCCTGTTTCTTTAAAAGCCTTGCTTAAAGCGCTAGAAACTCTTTCATCTACATCTCCTGTTACATAAACGCCTACATAAATTTTTTCTTTTTCAAGTTGTAGTAGGACTGCAACTGCGCTTGTGCTTTTGTACGACAAGTTGAGATTTTTATACATTGTTGGATTGATAACAGCTAGGAGTTCTAAGTACGTATCATTTTCCATTGCTACTTCAAGAGCGTTTTGACAGGCGGCAACTCCTTCAAATGTTGCTTCATTATCGATCATAAAGTTTAGTAGCCCATTTATTGCATTTTCGTTGTCTTTAATTTTTTGAGTATAGTATCGCCCTACTTCATCTCTGTCTATTAACGAAAGCGCATATACCTCATTTTTACTTGCATTCCAAACTTCTTGTATTTTAACCCCTGTTATTTCATCTATTAGTGAGCTTGTTGTGACGCTTGTTTCATATTCCCTGTTTAAGTCTGTAAGGTTATCTTCATATTTTTGTGAAGCTGTACTTTGAGACTCAACTTTTTGTTTTAATATTTTACTAATATTTGAAACGGCTGCTGCCTCTGCCCCTGTTCTGTCTTGGGCATATCCTACAGCTCCAAGGTAGTCTGAATCTGGATACACGGCATTAATGTCCGTTACCCAGAGGGGCGCTTTAGAGAGGTTTGCTGAGGAGCTTGCACATGAAAGTATTGTGCATCCAAGAGCAAAACTGAATAAGATTATTGGTGTTACCTTTTTAATTATTGTAAGCATACTGCCTCCACTAAATTTACGTTATTTGATTTTACTTGTACATTATTATTAATTTGTTCATACACTATGTTATTATATCTATCATAGCATGTTGTTGTAACAGTATAAAGCCCTTTGTCAACATTTAATCCGCCTACCCAAACGAGTGCTGGAAAGTATCTTGAAGCTCGTATGTCAGCTTGTTCAGAAAATTCTGTAAATACATTTGCAGCAAGGTTAAACAATGATGCCCAGGCAGCGGCTTGGCTTTGTTCCATTGCAGAAGTTACTCCTGCGTTAACTGCTGTTTTTGATATTGAACGCAATAGCGCTTTTAAGTATATTAAGCCTTGTCTTTGTTGGAACGTGTCTACTGCTATATTTTCAATGCTTTCAATGCGCTCTAGTGTGTTGGTAACTGTATTTCCATTTTCATCCATTGCTTCGACTGTTATTGCTGTTATGGATGATGAGTTTGTGTGCATAATTGGTAGCGAAAGTTTAAACCATGTATTTTCAACTATACCTGGAAGGCGAAGAACTTCTTCTGTTTTTTCTGGTGCTGTTCCTGTATAACAAAAAACGTTTAGGCGCTCTTTATCATTTGGAATTGTAAACTCTTCTTCAACTGCTTTAGGAACTGAGAATGGATACAATTGTGATTGCGTATAAAAGGCTGTTTCTATAAACTTTTTGTCGATTGCAGCGGAGTCCATTTGCCCGCTAGAGCGATAGAGCAATAAGCTTACGTAGCGTGCAAATGCTGAGTCGTAAAACTCAATTGTATCAGAGCCTTGCGCTTCTGAAAGAAATGCATCTGCATTGTAGCCCTCTAGGCTTGTTTGTTGCCGTGCCTGTTCTAATGCATGGGTATACTTTGTTGATAGCAGTGTAAGTTTATTGTTAAAGCGTCGTATTTCTACAAAGGCTCCTTCAATATCTCCTAACTGTATATAATTAAGAGCCATAAAAAGATTTACATAAATATCTTCAAAGTCTTCGCCTGCATAATCTATGACATTATCGTTAAGTATAAATGATCCAATTGTTTGAGTTATACTTATTGCATAATATTCTGCCATAAGTTTTTCTGCTTCAGACAAAGACTTATTTGATTGTTCATAATCTTTATTGTAGTGGGAAACTAAGCCGGAATCTAGGGCATATAGTACTTTGTCAGTTTTGTCATAGAGCTTGTTTTTATCTTCTTCAATTTGAATACTTGCGTTTGAAAAGTCTCCTGCTTGTATGCTTGCGTCAATTTTTGAAAAGTCACGCGAGGAAGCGCAGGAACTTAATGATAAAACTAGTGATAAGATGCAAAGAAACAAAGAAAAAGAAAGCCATTTTCTACTTGGAATATGGCTTCTTAAAGAGCTATTATTTTTATTCTCTTTTGTTTCTTTGTTCATTGCTTAGAAACGTGTTTTTGAATTTGTGATAAACTTTTTGATTTCTGAGTTTTCGCCAATCCAAAGTTTTCGGTTGGTTTCAATATCTATTAGTTCTGCTGTAACATAATATGTTCTTGTTGATTTATTATCAATTGCATCTACAATTGTTTTTACAGAACCTACGAGCATAAAGTCTGCTCCTGTTTCATTTGCAAGTCTACTAGCTGTATCTTCGCTTGCCCATTCTTGTTGTTCTAATCTTTCTTGGCGTAATTCATCTCTTTGATCTGAGCTTGCTACGAAGTCTACCCTACCGCTGTTTACAAGAGCTGCTTCAAACTTTTGAGCCAAGATAGAAGTATCAAGGTGTTCATCGCTTTGGTTGCTAAATGTTCCAACTATTACCACTGGTAGCTCTGAGTTTCTTTGAATATAGTTTGTAATAGCAGGAGCAGAAACACATTCTTCTACGAGAGAATTTGCAACTAAGCGTACATCAGTATCATTCCAATAACCGCTTAAATCTGTTTGTGTTTCTGCGTCAATGCGCTCTACTTTTGTTGATGCACAGCTTGATAAAAGAGCCACTGCGCATATAAATCCTAGTACTTTAATTTTTTTCATTTTATTGTCCTCCGAAAATAAATGCAAATACTTTTGCATCATCTATAGTGTGTTGAATTGATGAGCATTCATTTGGCATATGGGCTGTTTCATCTAGCGTTGCCCACACTACTGTATTGAATCCTTCTAAGCGGAGATATGCTCCTACGGTCCCTCCACCAATGCCAATTGGGCGAGCGGTAATACCTCGAAGTTCCTTTAGTGCTCTTGTAATTTCAATAACTACAGGTGCATCGACTGGTGTAGGTGGTGTTTTTTTTGTTCTTTCTTCCTCGCATGTAATTTTAACATTGTACTGTTCTTCTATTTTCTTAATGCGTTTTGCTATTTCTTCTCGAACTTCTTCTAGTTCATAGCAAGGAAGAATTCTACAGTCCATGTAAAAGACATCTTCGCCAGGAAT
>CAYJLQ010000052.1:3249-9238 GCA_964370725.1 uncultured Treponemataceae bacterium | reverse complement strand
ATGGCAATAGCAAAACACATACAAGATACAATACATTCAAAAGGGGCTGGCGTTATTAGAGCCATGTTTGAAGCAGGTATTCAACTAAAAAAACAATATGGGGAAGATAATGTATATGATTTTTCTCTAGGAAATCCTGACTTAGAGCCACCTACAGAGGTTATTAACGCTATACGCGATATTGCTAATGACACTTCAGTAGGTTTACATGCATACATGCCTAACGCTGGCTATATAGAAGCACGAAGCGCTATGGCAGAAAAAGTATCTAAGGAGCAAGGACTTACTGAGAATAAAGCGCTAACAAGTAATCATACAATTCTTACAGTTGGGGCTGCTGGAGCACTCAATGCAGTATTAAAGGCTATTCTTAACCCAAATGATACTGTTCTAGTATCTGTACCATTTTTCCCTGAATATTCTCACTATACAAAAAATCATGGTGGAAACCTTGTTCCTGTTTTAGCAAATGATGACCTTTCAATAAGCATTGAAAATTTCAAAGAAGCGCTTTCCCAAAATGAAGTTGCAGCAATTATACTTAACTCCCCCAATAATCCTTCAGGAAAAATATATTCACAGGAAAACATAGAGCAGTTAATACAAACGGTTAAAGAGCATGGTAACAATACAGGCCGCTACCCATATATTATTTGCGATGAACCATATAGAGAAATAGTATTTGGAAAAAGATCTGTTCCTTCAATTTTCCCTCTTTATGAAAATAGCATAATTGTAAGCTCTTTTGCAAAGAATCTAAGCCTACCTGGCGAGCGTATTGGCTATATTGCTATAAACCCTGAATGCCCAGATGCACAAGAGTTTATTGCAGCATGCACATTTACGAACAGAACATTAGGATATGTAAATGCACCTGCTTTTTTCCAAAAAGTTGTAACTAAGGCTTGGAATGCTAAAGTTGATTATTCTCTTTATGAAAAACGCTGCGCTATGATATCTGACGTAGTAAAAAAAGCAAACATTGACTTTGTTGAACCAGAAGGGGCATTTTACCTATTTTGCAAGGTGCCAACACCTAATAAAAATGAAAATCAAGCATTTGCAAATGATGATTTTGCATTTTGCGACCATTTAAAAAAACACAACATCCTTGCAGCACCTGGAACAGGATTTGGTTGCAAAGGATGGTTCCGCTTAGCATATTGTGTTTCAGAAAAAACAATAGAAAACTCACGTGAAGCTTTTTCTAAAGCTCGAAGTGAATGGTAGTTCACTCACTACATATACGATACTTCAGAAAGAGCTACTAACTCTTTATCTTCTTCTAATGAAAGTTCAGACTTTATTATTCGAAGATAAAGGAATTTTTTTTCTTTAAGTGTTTTACATTCAATTACCACAGTATCGCCATTTTGACACTCGCCAGAAATAATTTTCATAGCTAGAGAATCTTCAATTTCCCTTTGTATAAGCCGTCTCATTGGTCTGGCTCCTAATGATGCGTCGTACCCATTTTCTACCAAATAAGTGCGTGCTTTAGGTTGTAATCGAACCTCTATATTTTGTTCTTCCATTCGTAGTGCAAACTCTTTAATTTGAATGTCTAATATTTTCTCAACGTCTTTTTTACTCAATGGGAAAAATACTATTGTATCATCAATTCTATTAATAAGTTCAGGCGACATTATTCTTTTTAGCTCAAACAAAGCTTCACTCTTAATGTTTTCATAGTTACTAGCCTTGTTTGTAGATGTACTAAACCCTAGTGTATTTTCATTGGTTATTTTTCGAATTCCAGCATTACTTGTCATAATAATAACTGTATTTCTAAAGTTTACAATATGGCCTAAGCTATCTCTTAGTTCGCCTTCTTCAAGTACTTGTAGTAGTAAGTTAAATACATCAGGATGAGCTTTTTCAATTTCATCTAAGAGAATGACTGAATAAGGATTTTGCCTAATTTTTTCAGTAAGTACGCCACCTTCTTCATACCCTACATACCCAGGAGGAGCCCCAACTAAGCGACTAGAATTGTGTTTTTCCATATAGTCACTCATGTCAATTCTAACAAGGGATTCTTCACTGCCAAATAAAAACTTAGAAAGTGTTTTTGCAAGCAAGGTTTTACCTACCCCAGTAGGACCTAAGAAAATAAAGGAACCTAAAGGTCGTTTTGTAGAAGAAACACCTGTACGAGAGCGTCTCACAGCAGATGAAACTACTTTTATAGCTTCATGTTGATTTATAACAGCTTTATGAAGTTCATCTTCCATCATTAGAAGACGAGTTGTATCACTTTCACTTAATTGTTCAGAAGGAATACCCGTAACACTAGAGATAACTGAACAAACATCATTAATTGTAACAATGTTTTTTCCGCTGTCCAATTCCCATTGTTGTAGAAGCTGGGCATATTTATCTTTTAAGTTTTGTAACTCATCTCTTACCTGAGCTGCACTTTCATAGTTTTGAGTTTGAATAACTTGTTGTTTTTCTATTGTTAACAAAGAAATTCTATCTTGCACGTCTGTAATGTATGAAGGATAATTATCTTCCAATACTTTTTTCATAGCACCACTTTCATCTAATAAATCAATGGCTTTATCTGGTAAAAATCTATCAGTTAAATAGCGACGTGAAAAACGCACAATGGCTTCAAAAACTTCATCATCATACTGAACCCCATGAAACTCTTCATACCTGTTTTTTACACCTTGTAAAATTTTAAGTGTTTCATCATCAGATGGTTCAGACACTTGCACTGTTTGAAAACGTCTTTCTAAAGCTGCATCTTTTTCAATGTACTTACGATATTCTCTTATAGTTGTTGCACCAATACATTGTAATAACCCACGTGACAATGCTGGTTTTAGAATATTTGCTGCATCTAAAGAACCTTCAGCGCCGCCAGCGCCAATAATGGTATGAAGTTCATCCATAAACAAAATAATATTTTGTTTATCGGCTATTTCTTTCATAATTCTTTTTAAACGTTCTTCAAATTCGCCACGATATTTTGTGCCTGCTATTACAGAAGCAAGGTCAAGCATTATAATACGTTTTTTGAATAAGTTTGGAGGAACAACTTCATCTACTATTCTTTGTGCTAGTGATTCTGCTATTGCAGTTTTACCAACCCCTGGCTCACCAATTAGTATTGGATTATTTTTATTTCTTCGAGATAGAATTTGTATTACACGTTGGACTTCACTTTTACGTCCAATTACAGGATCTAATTCACCTAGTGAAGCTTTTTTAGTTAAATCGACTCCATACTCATCAAGAAGAGAAACTGCGGTTGCTTGTTTATAACCAGAATTTTTAGATGCTATTCCAGCACTTACAGCATTATCACGATTTTGTATTAAAGATGATGACATCTGAATGCTAACAATTTCAACAGCACTTCTAATGTCTAAGAGATCGTAACCGATCATCTTAAAAAACTGGCTTGTTGTACTTTGTTCTTCTCGTATTGCTGCGAGCAAGAAGTGTTCTGTACCAACATATTCTCTTTTAAGCTTTTTAGATTCTTCTAAAGATACGTCGAGAAAAATCTGTAAACGACGTGAGCGTAGGATTTCTGAAAATGTAGAACATCCGACCTTTTTTGGAAAACTTTTTTCTAGCGCAATTTGAAATGATGATATATTTATTTTTAAATATTGCAACACTCTATAACCAACACTTTCTGTACTTTTTAAAAGTGCAAGCATTAGGTGTTCAGGAACTAGTTGCTCTGAACAAAGTTGTTTAGCCTCATCCTGTGCAAGCACCATCAATAATTTTTGTGCTCTTGGTGAAAGACCTTTTATCATAATGTCTCCTATGAAGCAAGCTATATAAGATGCTTCTTCGATGATGGAAACAGCCTCTTTGTGCACGTATGTTGAGCATGTATCACCTCGTTTTTGTGACCTGCGAGTTGGTAGCATATGAAGAAAGAAAACTCATGCTATTTACTTAGCACCATCTATATAGTAAACACCTGGCAGCACAAATAGTTACGAATATATCTGAATATTCTCAATTGACTCTTGCATGATAAGTGCACGAAGCCTTTCTATTTGTCGATCTAGCGTATGAACATCTTTTTCAAACTTAAATCTTTCACTTCGATTTATAAAAGAAATATGTCCTTCTCTGATTCGATAGACTAAACTTGATAATTCATGATCGTCAATTCCTGTTAAAATACCGCAATCTTTTCCCCATTTTAATCTAAACAATAGGTCTAAACCCTCATTTTCTGATAAAAGCCGGCTATACTTAACTTCAGCTAAAGCTTTGTATACAGAATCTCTAAGAGTGGTTGGATATGAGTTACATATTTTTTCGCGTTGTATTCTTTCGCGTTCTATTACTGTTTGAACCATTGCTTGAAATGTAGATAGCTGGTCACTTTCAGTTCCGTATAAGCATAAATGTGTACTAATTTGATAACAATTCCCAACAGCTGAAGATAACATTTCATTATTTTGCAGTGAAATGCCAAAAATAGGCACAATAGTAAAGTTATGTGCTTCAATTTCTGAAAATAATGTAGTAAGAGCTTTATCTTCTGAATTAAACTGAGCTAATGAAGGAAGGTGCGCAAATATTGAAAGTTTTATACCTGTACCTACGTTTTCTAGGTGGCAGGTAAGATAACCAAAATCTATCGATGCTGCAATTTGAAGTACGCTTTGTAAGTCGTAATCAACTTTTTGCGCTAAGTTATATACATATTCTGCCGCATAGCCAGAACTAAAAGCTGCAATTTGAATGTGATCATCAGCATTTACATTGCATGATAGACGCCCATCTGTTTTAACTACAATTCCCGAAACGGGATTATTTATTTGCTCAGAACTTAATACTCCTCTTTCTAAAAGGATTTTTAAACCTAATTCATCAAGTTTTCTAACGCTAAGGCTTTGATACTGTTCTGCATCGCTCATTTGAGCAAAGGCATCGAAAACAAGGGCTCTAACCCTCATACCATCATCATGCGTAAAGCGTTGTGGAAAGGGAAAGTTAACAAGGTTTCTTGCAAGACGCACGCGTGTTGAAATTATTACATCACTTTCTGGGCCTGCTACATTGTACCAAGCATTACCTGCTTCATTTGTCAAAGTAGTCTCCTTCATCTTCACTGCTAGAAACACTAGAGCGTTCAAGCGTACTTAGAAAATCGCGATACATTGCAGCTTTTTCATAATCTTCACTTGCAATAGAGTTATCTAATTTTTTTTGAATTTCTATTCTATCTGTTAGAATAGAGCGAAAGTGCTCAAGTTTTTTTGGCATAGAACCAATATACGGAATCTCGAGACCCATTTTTTGTAAATGTTCTTTAATTTCAGAGTTAAACACTGCATAACATTCAGGGCATCCTACAAGTCCCGTTTTTTTAATTTCATCCAATGTTTTTCCGCATACATAGCAAGCGCTTTTGGTTACTGACATTGAGCTAATTAAATTTTCAATTGAAAGCCCAACATTTGATTCAGAGATATCAATGCCTTTGTCTTTGGCACACTGGGTACAAAGATGAATTTCTTTTTTTCCACCTACAGTGACTTGTTGAACTAAAAAAATGGCATTACGTTCATTACACATATTACAAAGCATAGAAGACTCCAACGAAACGAAATATATAATATGCGCAAAATGTACGTTATATTTTCCGCAATATGTCTAAAGGGCGCTCTTTTCCCGCCCTCAGTGCAGGAACTATTGAAACTATAATAGCCAATACAATTGTGCCAACTGAAATATATAATAGTTCTGTTGTTGGAATTGCTACTGGTATTGTTTCTAAGTAGTATGCAGGGTTTAAAAATGATACAGGAACATAATCAAACCCACTACTTATATAATACCACCATTTTGCCATTTCGTTGAAAATATTTTCACAAAAATGCAAAATTTCATTGAAATTCATGCCAAAAAGTATGCCAATGGGCAAACCTATGACTAATCCACCAACTGCACAGAGCACTCCGGTTATTAAAAATGCGTTTACAATGCCCGCCGAGGATGCGCC
>CAYJLQ010000052.1:0-3239 GCA_964370725.1 uncultured Treponemataceae bacterium | reverse complement strand
CCAATACTCTTTAATATAGCAATTTCTTTTTGTCTTTCAAGTGCAATCATAATTAATGCTGCAGAAATGTTTACCGCTGCAATAAGTAAAATTAAAAACATTATGAGTAACAAGAGCATTCGAGTTGATGCATAGTTTTCAAATTGAGATGTATTTAAGTCGGACCACCTGTATAGTGCATAGCCATTTGGAATAGTTCTCATTGTTGTAAGTGCCGTTTTTGTAAAGTCGGCATCAAAGGGATTGTCCGTTTCAATTCCAATTTTTATTTGCGATGATGACGAGGAAAGATAGTTAAATCCAGCTTCCAAGGGAAGAAAAACCCAAAGAGCGTCTAGTTCTTCATATCCAGAGGATACAATACCAGATATTGTCGCTGAGTACATTTTTGGTATAATTTTTCCATTAGGAAGTGTTTGAGTTGAAAGGAGTCGCAAGGAATCTCCAACGTGCAAATCAAGTGTTTCTGCTATTTTTTGCCCGATAACGGTAGACTTTGAATTTGGAAACTGTGCAACACCTTCTACAACACTTATATAATTTTTAAACCCAGTACTTTGTGAAAAAATACTATCTTCAACAGCTCTGATGGTTGCTCCTGTTCTTCCCTTTGTTCCAACTGCTAGAGCAACACCTTGGCGTTCAATAAAGGTTCCTGTAACACCGTCGATGGTATCAATGTTGTGCGATATATTTTCTAATAACGCTATATGTTCTTTTGAAGATAGGCTTGTAGGTGATGTTTGGGCAACTTGCATATGATAACTAGAGAGCGATATTATACGCCCCGTAATACCTTCTATCATTCCATCAGCTACAACAAGAACGCACACAAGGGGAATAATACTTAAAGCTATTCCGATAATTGCTCCAAAAAGACTTTTACGCCCATTTGATGATGAGTATTTTTGAGGAAACAATAAACGCGATGCATACAAACAAGATGATTTAAATGTCATAGGTTAAGCGTCCTTCTTTTATTCGACAACGAACATCTCCCCTATCACACAAAGACATTTCATGAGTTACAAGTAATAGCGTTTTATTATATTTTTCAACGAGTGAAAAAAGCATATCACTTATTATCTTTGCATTTTCTGGATCGAGATTTCCTGTAGGCTCATCGGCAAGTAAAAGTTGAGGGTCGTGTATTAAAGAGCGTGCTACAGCAGCCCTTTGTCTTTCACCACCAGAAAGTTGAGAAGGAAGGTGATTCATTCTATGTTCTAAACCTACATCGCATAATAATGTTTTTGCCTTTTCAGTTGCTACTTTTTTATTTTCTCCACTCATGTACAAAGGTAAAAGCACATTTTCTAGCGCAGTAAAATCTTTCAAAAGATAGTGAAACTGGAATATAAGTCCAACAAATTTAGAGCGATACTCGGTAAGTTCTTTTTCAACTAGATTGGATATAACATAATCTCCAACTTGCACAGTTCCCTTGGTGGCTTTATCAAGCCCCGCAATAATGTTAAGAAGTGTACTTTTTCCAGAACCACTTTCTCCTAACAGTATTACCTTGCTGCCTTTTTCTATATGCATATCTAATTCATGTAAAATTGTTAATGATTGCATAGAGTCCGAATAGGTTTTTTCTAGCCCATTTATTGTTATTAATTCATTATTCATATCGTAAAACCTCCGCTGCAAACAGCTTTAATATTCTTCTACTAGCAACCCAACTTGCACTTAGTGCAGAAAATAATCCAAACAACGTAATAAGAGTTGTTTCCACCACATCCATTCTTGTTGGGATGCGTGCATAAAATGAAAACATAGGATTTTCTGTGACTAAGTATGCATTTTCTGAGTTAACAATCATTACAAAGGCATATTGAAAATAGTATACTATTTTTGAAATTCCCACAAATACTACATCCATATTAAGGCTTACAAAAACACCGAGAATTAAACCGCTCAGAGCGCCTGTAAGGCCTATTATAAGCCCTCTCAAGATAAAAATCGACTGTATATTTAATGATGTTGATCCGAGGGCTGTAAGCACCGCTATTTCTTCTCTGCGCTCAAAAACCATACGTCTCATGCTATTAAAGATGTTTACACCTACTACTATAAAAATCATAAACACAAGAAGCATTAATAATATTTTTTCCACTCTAAGTGCTCCAAAAAAAGCTCTGTTATAACTTCGCCATGATTCAAACCTTATATCATTTTCAATGTTTTGTTCAGTAGCAATTTCGTGAAGTTCTGCTAGGGCCACATAATCAGATTCAGCATTATAAAGCTTTATCCCGTATTGCGGTATACTAAATTCTCCAAGTACCTCTTGGGCTGTTTCGAGTGAAAAAAACATAAATGTACTGTTTATTTCCGCATAATCAGATGCAAAAATACCAGACACCTCATATATCCTCGATTCTGAAAATAAGTCTACCTCTGATGAT
This sequence comes from uncultured Treponemataceae bacterium, assembly GCA_964370725.1. Lineage (GTDB taxonomy): Bacteria > Spirochaetota > Spirochaetia > Treponematales > Treponemataceae > CAYJFX01. The sequence continues at coordinate 828 of CAYJLQ010000052.1, read as the reverse complement.
CCCGACATAGCTAGTATATCAATAGTGTCACCTATTCTTACACCAAGGGTGCGAGCTAAGGTGGAGCCTATTACCGTTTTATTTTTTCCAACATCAAAGGTGCCTGCAATGAGTGTAAGTTGAGATGCAAATTCTTTATCGTGCTGCATTATATCGCCTTGAACAAAACGAAGCATTGCAGCCTGCTGTCGAGAATTTCTTCCAACTACAAGCGCTTGCTCTTCATAGAATGGTGATACTAAGCGTATTTTTTCATTTTCACTTGCAACATTATAAAATGATTGTCCTGTTTTTGCATCTACTACATTTGCTCTAATATGATACGAACTTATTTCCAAAATACTTTCAATGTATCCAAGTTGAAAACCATTCATAACAGCCATTACAACAATAAGTGTCATAACGCCAAAAGCAATGCCTAAGGCTGATAGGTACGAAGTTAAAGCACTCCTACCCTGTCTATCCACCCGTGCAAAACGCCTTGATACAAACAGCATCCATGCTAATCTATTTGATGTTTTCATAGCTGTCGCTCCCGAATTTTTTTTCCATTTTCAAACACTTCTTCCAAAATAGCATTATCATCTTTATATGTAACACGTATAAAGATATCGTTTGCAAAGAATACTGTTTCAGTTTTATCACTAGGCGAAGAATACACAATAGATTTTTTTATATCATCTTCTGTGAATGTATACACATCGGCCTTATTTATTCCCAATTTATACTCATATAAAATTCTTTCTGAAGCTTGGCCATTATTTTCATAAAGCGTTTTTTCTTCAGTTATTCGCTGCGAATTGTCAAAGGTATAGGTTTTTGTGCATA
>CAYJLQ010000051.1:0-9260 GCA_964370725.1 uncultured Treponemataceae bacterium | reverse complement strand
TTGTTTACCATTCCTATAGCCATTTCGTCTGCAATAATTCCGCTAATTGTGGTTGCGCTTGTCTTGCCTGGAATTGCAATCATATCAAGACCAACAGAACAAACACAGGTCATCGCTTCAAGTTTTTCTAAGTTTAGAGCGCCTGCTTGAACTGCGGCAATCATCCCTTCATCTTCTGAAACGGGAATAAAAGCTCCAGATAAACCGCCCACGTTCCCACTTGCCATAACCCCACCTTTTTTTACCATGTCTGTTAGCATTGCTAGGGCTGCTGTCGTACCAGGTGCACCTGTTACTTCAAGACCCATTGCTTCCAAAATACGAGCAACTGAATCTCCAACAAAAGGTGTAGGAGCAAGTGATAAATCTAAAATACCAAATGAAACACCGAGTCTTTTTGCAGCTTCGGTACCTACTAATTGGCCCATGCGTGTAATCTTAAAGGCTGTTTTTTTAATTCCATCAGCTAGTTCATCTAATGGACGTCCTTCATACTCTTTACAAGCGGCCGCTACAACACCGGGTCCGGATACGCCTACTGAAAGAACAGCTTCTCCTTCGCCTGGTCCGTGAAAGGCTCCTGCCATAAAAGGATTGTCTTCTGGAGCATTGCAAAATACTACAAGCTTTGCACATCCAAGCCCATCTTTGTCTTTTGTTCTTTCTGCAGTTTGTTTTATTATTTCCCCAATATCTTTTACAGCACTCATGTTTATGCCGCTTTTTGTAGTTCCAAGGTTAATAGAAGAACAAACTCTGTCTGTTACTGCAAGCGCTTCTGGAATTGAGTTTATAAGACGTGTGTCCCCTACTGTGCATCCTTTTTGAACAAGGGCTGAAAATCCACCTATAAAATCGACGTTAAGTTCTTTTGCTATTTTATCTAATGTAATTGCCCATTCTACATAGTTGTCTTCTCCAGAAGCTTCTGCTATCATTGAAATTGGCGTTACTGAAATTCGTTTATTTATAATTGGTACACCATACTCTTTTTCAATGTCAGTACCGGTTGTTACAAGGTTTTGCGCATACTTCATAATTTTATCGTACATCTTTGTACGGCTTTCTTTTCCTGAGCTTGAAGCACAATCTCGAAGGGAAATCCCCATTGTAATAGCACGCACATCAAGCTTGTACTGCATAAACATATCAAGTGTTTCTTGAATTTCTAAGGGTGTAAACATCATATTATTATTCCTTTATTGATAAAATTTCCCATACAGTTGGGTCTTCTTGACCAAGACACCAAAAGCCAGTCTTATCTATATTCATATTTTTATACATAATTGAACGCTGTTTTATAGATTCCGCATCATCATAATAACCGGTTATAGTAAGTGGAACAGTATAAGTAAAGCGTAGTATATTTTCTTCTCGTTCAAGGTTTTCAATCTTGTTCTCAGCTACTTGTCTCTCCATGCCAGAGTGAAAAAAAGCTCTGTTTGCATTTATATCGCCCCATGTGCGACCGTAAAAGGGTTGTCCCATTACAAGCTTTTCTTTCCCTATAGTATTATTTGCATATAAGGCAACGTTTTCTCCCCAATCGAAAGATGCAACAGGCCCTGGCTTTCCCCCGCTCCAATGCTCATCATAAGCCATCACAAATACACTATCAGCTATTTCAGCAATTCTTTCATAATCATATGCATCTTCTGTAAGATATCGAGTTCTTGCAGGAACTGCTACTGAAAAAATTCTCTTATTTACCTTACTTGTTTTAGGCAGTTTTTTTAATCCATCTGCTAGCTCTTGTAAAAATGACAGAAAATTTTCTTTATCCGAAGCAAGCACAAGTTCATAATCTATTTGTAAGCCATCATAGTTATGTTTTGCAACTGCATCAAGTAAGTCTTGAATGAGCTGTTTTCGAAACGGGTAATCTGGATTAAGCATCATATGTGACATCCCGTAATGGTTACAAACAGCAACTAGGTGAACACGACCCTTATAAAAATCGATTTTCGAGGCATCTGGCACCCCTGTTAAAAAGCCCTTGTTGCTAATTTCTGCACCAAAATAGCCCACATCTGTAATAGGCATTTCGTTTGTAAGGGTTTCTTCTCTTCCGTCGAGCAAATATGCCCATACTTCCTTAAACACCAAATCATTTGAACTTGTTCGGATAGCTATAGAATCAGTGTCCTTGTTATTTATCGAGCTTTCAACTTCTATACTCTTGCATGATACAAAAGCGAGAGAAAGCAAAAGAACAGTCATTTGAGGTAAAAAAGGTTTCAACTCGGATCCTTAAATGCGGTGCATAGCATTAAATACTTTTTCATGCATTACATGGATTCCAACATCCATTTCTGCTCCTAAGGTGTCCATTTCTTTTCGTAACCCGTCAATATTAATTAACGCATTTTCAAAGTCAACCATCATCATCATAACAAAGTTGCCTGATAATATTGTTTGCGAAATGTCAATAATATTAACCTTTCTTTCAGAAAGTATAGCACTTACTCTAGCAATAATTCCAACTTGGTCGGCACCAACTACCGATATAATAGCATTTGTTGTATTCATACTCAAAGTATAGTATAAAATCATTGTTTTGTCATTACAAAAGCATCGAATAACTAAAAAGAGTCTGCGGAAAACACGGGTTCAAAAGCCAACAATATGACAAAAATGATATAAAATTTCTAAAGAGGGGGGTTTTTTTTGCCGATAATAAAATTGAAAACTGTGAGGATTACTGGGAATGGATGCAAACTACATAGAGTTTTATACTTTAATGATGAAAAAAATTAATTCAAAGTCTGAAGGAAATTTATCAAAAAAAGATTTTCTTAAAGATGTTTGTGTTTTCTTTGATTATGGTATTGGGTTTATATATCAAAAAGACGAAACGTCAACTTTACGAAAAACGGCTGAATATCCCTTATATGGCGATAATTTTTTGACAGAAATTTTAACTTTTTCAGAAGAAGTCGAAAAATCTATTCTCTCAAAATACGGCAATGAGCCTATTTTACTCTATTCAAAATGCGAAAAAGAAAATGATTCTACCAAGAAAGAACTTGCAAAAATCCTAAAAGCTAGTTCGTATGTTTTAGTTCCTATAAAAAACTTACATGGAGAACTTTCGGGTCTTGTAGGTTTATCCGATAGAAGAACTATAAATAGGCGGGGCGAAGTTGACTTAGAAAACTGCCTAGCTGTTCTTTCACTTTTAGCAAATGTATTAAAGATAGAGGTTTATGAAACTGGGATAAAAAATGCAGAGCAAATTTTAAGCCAAGTATTAGATCATACATGTATTGATATATATGTAAATGATTTTTATAACCATGATATCCTCTATGTAAATAAAAGTATGGCTGCTCCTTATGGTGGCGTTGAAAACATGATGGGTAAAAAGTGTTGGGCTTCAATTTTTGATGATAAAACAGGCCCATGTAATTTTTGTCCACAACTAAAGCTAATTGACGAAGACGGGAATCCTACTAACACATACTCATGGGATTATCAACGTCCTTTTGACGGTTCTTGGTTCCGTGTATTCAGCTCTGCTTTTCCTTGGGTTGATGGCAAGCTCGCCCACTTGGTTGCGAGTGTTGATATAACAGAAAATAAAAATAATGAGCTTTTGGTTCAAAGACTAGCAAACTGTGATGCATTAACTGGGCTTGCTAATAGGCGCAAGTTGTTAAAAGATATTGATTCGTTTATTAAAGATGAAACCTTGTTTGGCAAAGAATGGTGTATGTTGTTTTGCGACCTTGATGGGTTTAAGGAAATTAATGATACTCTTGGCCATGCTGCAGGGGATGCACTTTTAAAAGAGATAAGTATTCGTTTAGGAAAAAAATCATTAGTAGAGTGTAAAACCTACCGAAATGGTGGTGATGAATTTGTTGTTCTTCTTGCATGCGAAAAGAAAGATAAAGAATTATTTGATTCAATTGATTCCATAATGAAAGATTTTACAGACCCTTGTACTTTTGAAGGTAAATCAATTTCATGCGGGTGTAGTATTGGTGCGGTACACTATCCTATAGGTGGTACAACATCTAATGAATTATTACACAATGCAGATGTTGCTATGTATGAAGCGAAAAACGCTGGAAAGGGTGTTGTAAGGTATTTTGGCGTAGAAAAGGTTCGCTCTAGAGAAGAATTAGTCGAATTCATGCAGTCCAAAAAGAAAAAATAAGCTTCTAATTATAACACGAATGTAGAGATCTGTTTAAATTTTTAAATAAATATTCTTTTTCTAAACGAAGAAATGCATCTCGACTTATGTTTTTAGCTCCAAACCTTGCAAGATGGTCTGTGTAAACTTGAGAATCTATAAGACTTCCACCAGAGGCCATAAAATTCTTGACAAATGTAACAAAGGCGCATTTTGAAGCATCTGGGAAGAGTGAAAACATTGATTCGCCGCAAAAAACTTGACCTAAAAGAACTCCATAGAAACCACCTGCCAAAATAGAGTTTCCATCAGAATCCTGTTTCCAAGCTTCGAAAGAATGCGCAAAGCCTAAGCGATGAAGCTCAACATAGCCGTCTATCACATCTTCTAAAATCCATGTGCCATCTTGACCCTCTCTTTTTGCCATAGAGCAATGTTTTATTACTTCAAAAAAGGCTGCATTCATAGTTAGTTTATATGGACAGTTGTTTAGAGTGCGCTTTAAACGCTTTGGGATATGAAGGTCGCTTGGTAATAAAACAAACCGTGGGTTTGGTGACCACCAAACTGGAGGTTCTCCTTCGTTGTACCAAGGAAAAATTCCTTGCATATAAGCAGAAATCAGCATGCCGGGAGATAGATTTCCTCCGCTTGCAATGATGCCTTCATCGTTTTCTTCAAAGGGAGGAAATTGAAACCAGTCACCAACATTCAAATGGGGAAAGTCATTAGAATGCGGTTTGTCTGTATTTTTTTGCATTATGCTATAACAGTACTTGTCTTTGCTTTTTTTAACTGAGTGCAAGCCAACACTATTTCGTCATTTTTAACCGTAACTGAAACTTTGCCACCTTTTGAAAGTTTTCCAAAAAGAACTTCATCTACAAGTGGGCTAGCAATATATTCATCGATGGTGCGGTTCATATTCCTTGCTCCAAACTCTTCAGAATATCCTTTTTCTGTTAAAAATAATACTGCTTCAGGGCTAACATCAATAGAAACATTTTGATTTTCTAATCTTTTATTAAGTTTTAAAATTTCTTTACTTGCAATATCGCACATGATTTCTTTGTCTAAATGTCCAAAGGCGATAACTGCATCAAGGCGGTTTCGAAACTCAGGACTAAAGGCCTTTTCAACTGCGTCAAAAACGGCTTGTTCTGATTCTTTTCTTTCTCCAAAACCTATTAATGAAGCGTTTATATTTCTTGCGCCTGCATTGCTTGTCATTATTATCATTGTATTTCTAAAGTCAGCTTTTCTGCCTTGGTTGTCAGTAAGTGAGCCATAATCCATAACTTGTAGCAAAATATTGTATATGTCGCTGTGTGCTTTTTCTATTTCATCTAATAAAATAATTGCGTGAGGGTCTTTTCTAACTGCACTTGTTAAAAGACCTCCATCTTCAAAGCCAACATATCCAGGAGGAGAGCCAATTAAGCGACTTACAGTGTGCTTTTCTTGGTATTCACTCATGTCAAAGCGCAAAAGTTTTGTACCTAAGCATTCAGATAAGCTTCGAGCTAGTTCTGTTTTCCCTACCCCTGTAGGCCCTACAAATAAAAAGCAACCAGATGGTTTTTCTGTGCTAGAAAACCCTGCTCTAGAGCGTTTTACTGCAGTTGTTACAGCTTCAAGGGCTTTATCTTGCCCAAAAACAAGTGAAGAAAGATCTTCTCGAAGGGTTCTTAATTTTTCTTTTTCATCTGTGTTTACTGTTTTTTCAGGAATTTTCGCAATGCGAGCTACAGTTTTTTCAATTAACGAAACATCAACAATATTTTCAAGATTTTTCTTTCTTGTTTTTTTTGGAAGTTCGTCTGTTTTTGCAGCTTCAATTCCCTTTCCATGTAAGCGCATCCAAGAGCCAGCTTCATCAATTACATCAATTGCCTTATCTGGAAGAAAACGGTCAGTAATATATAGAGATGATAATTCTACAGCCGCTTGTATAGCTTCTTCTAAATATGTTACACCGTGATGTTTTTCGTAGTGTGGGGCAAGTCCTTTTAGCATAGAAAGTGTTTCATCTGTGGATGGTTCTGCAATATCAATTTTTTGAAAACGGCGAGCTAAAGCTCTGTCTTTTTCAAATATCTTTGAATATTCATCGTAGGTAGTCGATCCAATACAGCGAATTTTCCCTGCAGTTAGCATTGGTTTTAATAAGCTTGATGCATCTAAATTTCCAGCCGATGTTGATCCTGCCCCTATAATAGAGTGTATTTCATCAATAAATAAAATGCATTTATCTTTTTTTACTAGTTCATCAGTAAGTTTTTTGATTCGTTCTTCAAAGTCTCCTCTGAACTTAGCTCCAGCTATAAGGTTTCCCATATCAAGGCTATATAGATTGTAATCTTTTAACAATTCTGGAACATCGCCAGATGCTATTTTTTGTGCTAAGCCTTCTGTAATTGCTGTTTTACCAACTCCAGGTTCCCCTACGTGGATAGGATTATTTTTTGAGCGTCTGCAAAGAACTTGCATTGTACGAAGAAGTTCTTCTTCTCGGCCAATTAGTGTTTCTAGCTGTTCGGCCTTTGCTTCTGCTATTAAGTCTCGTGTGTATTGCTGTAAAAGTGATTTTTTTTGTGCTCCCTTTTCAGCTTGGTCTGTATTGTGGGTAATAATAATTTTTTTTGTGCGTGTTGTGTTTTCTGAAGAAACATTTTGACTTGTTGTGTTTTCCTGGTGGCTTTCTTCTATAAAAGTATCCTCTTCAGCATTTTTTGCGTACCCAATGGCTTCTAGAAGTTGTAATCTTGTTAATCCAGCTTTTTTTAAGAAAAAACTGCAGTGATTTTTTTGTTCATCGAGCATACTTACTATTACATCTATCAGGTCAAGAACATTTTTATCTGCAGAGGCACAGTGCATTATTGCCCGTCCCATAACAGACTGATAGCCCATAGTTTCAATAGGAGCTTTGTTTGCTATTTTTGGAATTTGCTCATTTAGGTATGCTTCTAGCGATTGTCTAACATAAATAACATCAGTTTCACAAAGTAAGAGTAGGTTAAGAATATAATCATTGTTTAATGATGAAAATAAAATATGCTCTGGTGTTAAAAACTCATGATTAGATTTGCGGGCATAATTAAACGCTTGTTCGAGTACTTTTTTTAGTTGATCCGATATTTTCACAATATCCTCCAAAAACGTATATCAGCATTCTTCAATTTTACATTGAAGGGGAAAACCTTGGTTTCGTGCTGACTGAAGTGTAAGTGAAACTCGGGTTACTGCGACATCGTAAGAATAAATGCCCACTTCTGCAGAGCCCGAAACGTGTACTTTTTCCATTAGTAGCACCGCTGCTTCTTGTGTTTTTTGGAAAATATCCATTAAAATTTCAGTAACGAATTCTTTAGTTGTGTAATCATCATTGATAAGAATAACTTTATATTTTTTAGGTTCTTTTAGTTGTTCTTCTAATGATGTAGAACTGCTTACTTCGTTATCAAATTTTGGATTCATGTTTTTCCATCCATATATAGTATAATATTAATTTTTTCCAAATTCAAGTAAAAATGTAGAATAACTCTAACAAAGTTTGAAAGTAAAATCAAGTACTACGCAAAATAAAACGTATTTAAGCCCTAAAAACTTGAAAAAGTCAAGAATATACTATATATTTGATGTGAAAAATATAAACTAATGTAGTGGGTACATACACAATGAAAAAACAAATATCGATTTTTATAGCTAGTTTTATTCTCTTGTTATCTTTTTTTTCCTGCGATTCTTTGTGGCAAATAGAGCAAAAAACAAGTGTAGCTTTTAATATCAATTTACAAGAGTTGACTGGAAGCGATTTAACACGTTCAAGCCTTTCACGCGCAGTTGTTCCTGGTGACGATGATTATGGCGATGATGCTAAGGTTGTAGTTTCATTGCATAAGTCTACCGATGATACTGTTATTGAAAGTAAAACTCTTTCTATAGAAGAAGCTCAAAATGCGAATGTAGTGTTTGAAAATGTTGCTATCAGACAATCATTATATGCAAAAATTGTCATGTATAATGATGATGGGGGCATGGTATTTAGGGCGAGATCGCTTGCTACAACAATAAAGGCGGGAGAGAATATCTTGCTTGCAAGGCCTAATGCAATGTATTTAGATGCGGGCGGAATTAGTGTAACTCGCGATTCTGATTCATTAGTGTTTGAAAACTCAGAATCTCCTGGGCTAAGTGCATTGCAATTTGCATATAATTACATGAGTATAGATGGAAAACTTCTGCCTGATGCTACCGTATATGTAAATACAGCTTTGTCCTCAAACGAAAATGAAGTGTGGAACCTACCTGGATTAAGAATAGTAGGCGATGGGCAATTTACCCCTACAGTTATGATACAAACTATTGCAAGCTCTCTAACTATATATAATATGACCTTTGATTCTGGCTTATACAAAGGACATCCCGGTGGCCAGATAATTAGTGCTAGTAGTAGCCATTCTTTAAATCTTGGAGGAGATGTACATATTGACAGACTTTTTTATACTGCAGATTCCATCGTCTCATCTTCAATACGAGTAACACAGGATTTAAGTGCAGGTAGCAGAATTGGGCTGGAATGGAATTCTAATCCTGCTGCAAATATGATGCTTGTTGAAAAGGCTGGTGGCAACTTCACAAGAGATAATTTTATTGTTCAGGGATTGCCTGACGGTTTGATAGCAAGGATAAATGACGACGGAGACTTAGTGGTTGCTGATGAAAGTAGTGATGATGTAGTTACATATACTGTAACTTTTGATGCTAATGAGGGAGAGTTAGATCATTCTTTAACAAAAGCTACCGTAGAAGAGGGAAAAACGTTAACATCAATTCCAACACCTACTAGAGATGGTTATATTTTTGGAAGTTGGAATACTAAGGTTGATGGAAGCGGAGATCTATTTACAAATACTACACCTGTAACAAAAGACCTTGATGTTTTTGCACAGTGGACCGAAGTTCAACCTGGCAAGGTGGTAGTAACATTTGATGCAAATGGAGGGTCGGTAACTCCTGCAAGTAAAGAAATAGAAGAAAACACAGCAATTGGACCCTTGCCAGATCCAAGTAGAGAGGGATATACTTTTGAGGGTTGGAATACAAAGAGTGATGG
>CAYJLQ010000050.1:0-9325 GCA_964370725.1 uncultured Treponemataceae bacterium | reverse complement strand
GTACAGCATACAGTTTTCCTTCAATGCTATTGTATACATCAAGACAAAGAGGAATCTCTGGAATATCTTTATCATATAATCGAAAGCAATTTATGCCCTCACGCTTTGCCCATTTTTTTAAATGTTTGTAGCGCTTTGTAATTCGATTTGAGAATAGCTGTGCTTGGCTTTCTACTTTTTGCATTAAAGACGTATCTATGTTCATTAATCTTTTAATCGTCGTTTGTTTTGATTATTCATCATTAAACTTAAAAGGGCATAACCCGATGTTAAGTCTTCTTGTTGGCAGGCAACCCCACTTGGAATTTTTAGTTTTATGTTAGAAAAGTTCCATATAGATTTAATGCCAGCTTTTATTACATTATCAGCGGTTTCTTGTGCAACAGCCGATGGCACGGTAATAACAGCAATGCTAGCCCCTAAGTTTCGAACCTGTTCATTTAATGTATTTAATGATAATACGGGAACCCCATGAACTTGCGTTCCAATTTTTTTTGCATCAGTGTCAAAAGCTGCAACGAAATGAAGTCCATGAAATTGAAATTCTTGATACCCAAGTAGGGCAGTGGCTAGATTTCCTACACCAATCAATATTGCATCTCGTGGTTTGCTCCAGCCTAAATAATCTTCTATAGCACTAATGAGCGGAACTACCGGGTACCCCTTTTTAGGCTTTCCAACAATACCAGTAATTGCTAAATCTTTACGTACCTGAATTGGTTCAAGTTCTAATTCGTTTGCAATTACAGTTCCAGAAATTTGTTCGTATCCTTGCGAATATGCATTTCTTATTATATGTAAATATGATGGCAGTCTTCGTACTGAAGGTGCTGCTGGAATTTTTTCTCTTGGCACGTGTTCTCCTCATTGAGCGTCTTACTATAGTATATCAGAAAAGAAATAAAAATTAAAGAGGTTTATAGATTTTTTTATATAAATCTACTTGAACAAAAAATCAATATAAGGTATTATAATTGTTAGAGTATATCATAGTATTCTATTTAGTAATAAACATTGGGGAGATACCATGGGTCTTATCGGAATTATTTTATTAGTTGTTTTTGTAGTTATTTGTGTTTTACTTGTAGGAATTATTCTTCTACAAAAAGATGAAGGCGGTGGTCTTGGAGGATTATTTGGTGGCGGTGGTGCTGCTTTTGGTTCAAGATCTCAAACCGTAGTAACAAAAACTACTTATGTGTTTGTAACATTATTTTTTGTAACAACATTTGGGTTGGCTGTAATAAATAGAGCTCCAGTTGTAGATAGTTTAACAGACACTGCAAATCAAATTGAAAATGCACAAACAACTGGTGGTCAAGATTGGTTGGAAAGCGCAGATGAAACATCAAATGTTGAAGGCGCTACATTAAATTCAATAGAAGAGGCACAAGGAGAAAACTAATTATGGTTTTAGGTGAAGCGCTAAGTCCAAAGGCTATTAAAATTGATCTTGAAAGTATCGACAAAGACGAAGTTTTTGAAGAACTTATTGAAGAATTAGTTGGAATACTTCCCGGAGTAGACAGACAAGTAGTACTACAAGCTGTTAGAGACCGAGAAGCAAAAATGAGCACAGGTGTTTTACCAGGCATAGCAGTTCCTCACGGTAAGACTGACGCAGTTAAGGGAGTTAAAGGAATTATTGGTATTTCTAGAAATGGAATCGATTACGATTCTTTAGATGGAAAGCCAGTACATGTAATTATTTTATTACTTTCTTCTCCTGATTCTAGTGAGCTCCACCTAAGAATCCTTAAACATCTCGCTCGGCTCTTAGAAAACTCATCATTTTATAATGAGCTTTTAGCACAAAAATCTGCACAAGATGTGTACGATATGGTATGTAGATACGAGGAAGAACTAAATTAACATGGAAAAAGACGTACTCGGTCATTTAATACAAGTTGAACACGATGCAGCCTCTATTCTATTTGACGCTCAAGTAGAGGCTGATAAACGAACTGCCGAAGCTCATATCCAAGCGGATAATGACTATAAAGCTGAGTATGATAAGCTAGTTGGAAGACTCGAAGAAGATTGCAGTAAAAAACTACAACTTCTTAATACAGAGCACACCGACGCTTTTGAAGCATACAAAGCAGAATTAGAAAAAACAAACAAAGATATTAAAACATTTAATACATTAATGGAAACATTGTTTTTCGGGGAATAACATGGATAGGTCGAGTGCAACTGATTATGTATATGCTAAATCACAAGGGATGCTTTCTAAATCCTTTGTGGGCCCTCGAAAAATTAATCTTTTTACAGCAAAAACACTTTCAGATTTATGGAGACTCTTGTTTGATACAGCTTCTCCTCTTTTACCCGAAAGTATGTTAGCAAAGGCTATCGAAGAAGAAGCTGAAAAGAAATTTATAAATGATTATATAACTCTTTTAAGTTCATATGATGAACCAGATACTATTGCTGTTCATCTCTTACGCTTTTACGACTACCAAAATATTAAAGAAATAAACTCTGCAATACTAAGAGGTGTAAAGACTCTTCCTAAAATTGCAGATATTGGCATGTACTCACAACTCGAGTATGATAATTGGCCTACCATTTCTAAAATTACAAAAAACAGTGATTTTTCTTGGCTAGAAACTGTTCCAACACGTGAAACACAAAAAGATGTTGATTCACGCTTAGATATACAGTACACAAAAACTTTGTGGAACAGTATATCTCTTTTGCCTCCTCAAGAACGTCCGGCAGTAAAAAAACTTATAAAAGAACATATTATTTTGCAAAACATTTTATGGGCAATTAGATTAAAAATCTATTATGGCTTTACCTATGATAGCATTGTTGAACAACTAGTGTTTGCAGACGACAGCCATCCTAAATCTGATATTTTGGCAGGGCCTGCACTTATTGTAATGGACAAACAAACAGATTCTTGGGATAACTGGCAAGACTGGAAGTATGTTGACCTATTAAATCCAAATGATGAAGGCAGTGTGTGGAAGATAGATCCAACATGGCTTCAAAACTCAATTAATGTGCATTTAAATAAAATGGCATATAAAGCATTTCGAAAACACTTTACAAGCGCTCATATACTAGTGTCTTGGTTTAAAATAAAAGAATACGAACTCAATTGTATACGTACATGTGTAGAAGGTTTAAGACTTAATGTTGATACCGAACAGTTAAAACATTTTATGTGGTAGTAATTGAGGCGTTTGAATATAGTTTAAGAGCTATATTATTTTTGGAGGGAAGATGGCAAAGACAACACCTATGAGGTTGATTGAATTAATGATTCTCAAAGATGACATTAAACGTGTTATTGAATATTTGGGAAAACTAGGTTTGTTTCAATTTCAATCTGCCATAGATGATTCTGTTTCAGCTGATTTTAACAAATCACAAGATTTATTTGATACCTTACAAGAAATGCGTGCATATCTTGAAATTCCCGATGCAGATGATTATGATGAAACTTCACACTATCCCTCAAGAGAAGACTTTGCAAGTGGGCATTCAATTGTTGAAGCTGTTAACGAGCTAAAACAACGTGAAATGCAAGCAACTGAAAATAAAAAGAAAGTAGTAGACGCTTATAATGAAGCAAATGCATTTTCAAATCTTAAAGTTCCATACACAGAACTAGAACACCTTTCTTTTTTATCATTAAGAATAGGGAAGATAGATCCTAACGTTGTAGATGACCTAATTTTTAATTTATCAAATAGAGCAGTTATTATTCCTTTAGGAGCAGATAAATCAAAAATCGTTGCAGCTTCATCAAAAAAAGGACGATTTGCCTTAGATACTGAATTACGCCGATATGGATTTATTCCTCTTGAAATACCTGAAAACTTCAAAGGTATTCCAGATGATGTTTTAGCTGAATTAAAAGCTCAAACAGTTGAAGAAGAAAAAAATTTACAAGTTATAGCAACAGAACGAAAAAGTTATGCAACAACACATAGTGTTGAAATTCTTCGCTTATTACGCTGTCTATCAATAGGTTCACAAGTAAAGGCTCTTGAATCTCGCCTTGAATCAACACAATTAGTATATCGTGTAACTGGCTGGATTCCTGCAAATGCTTGTGTTGGTGTTATGAAAGATTTAGATAATCTTACTGAAGGGCGAATAGCTTTAAGACAATATGAACCAAATGAAGTTCCATCTGTAAAAGATGGAAGAGAAACTGTTCCTGTTAAGTTAACACATGGAAAACTAGTAAGTAACTTTCAAAGACTCATTTTTGGTTATGGTTCACCTCTTTATGGAACAATCGACCCAACACCTTTTGTTGCATTTTTCTTTATTTTACTATTTGGAATAATGTTTGGAGACGCAGGGCAAGGGCTAGTTTTTGTTTTAATTGGCGTTTTAATGATGACCGGAGTAATTAAAAAATTCCCTATATCACCAGATTATGGTCCTATATTTGTTGCCATAGGATGTAGTAGTACGTTCATGGGCTTACTTACTGGCGAATTTTTTGCAAACCCATACGTTTTAGCTCCATTTGGTCGTTTTGTTACTGGTTTATATGGTGAGCCACATAATCATATTTTAACACTTATGCCTTCTGCAGATAGTATTAGCACATTGTTTACATTCTTTTTGTTTACAATTAGTGTTGGTTTTATAATTAACTCAACAGGATTAGTTATTAACATTATTAATAATATCTCTTTAGGTAGAATAGGAAAAGCCTTGTTTGGTAAAACAGGTCTTTCAGGTGCTTTATTTTTCTGGTACATCGTATTTATGGTAATCAGAATATTTGCATTTAACTCTTCAATACAAGTGTATGACTGGGTAATAATAGGTGTAACATTATTTGGTGTATTTGCAGCTCATCCGTTGCAAGCAGCAATAGAAAAACATCATCCTTTATTTCCTGATGGACTTGGAACAACAGTTATAGAAGGATTTGTTGAAATACTAGAAGTTATTTCAAGTTATTTATCAAATACAGTTAGCTTTTTACGTGTAGGGGCGTTTGCTCTTGCTCACGCTGTATTAGGTTTTATTATTCATACAATGATGGAACTTGTGGGAGAATCTGGCGGTTTACCAGCCGAGATTTTAGTGCAGGTAGTTGGGAATCTAGTAGTTATTGTTTTAGAAGGTATGATTGTTTCAATTCAAGTAATACGTCTTCAGTACTACGAGTTCTTTTCAAAATTTTTCACAGAAACTGGTAAGGAATTCCTTCCATTCCAGTTTAAGTATAAATAAGATTTTATAGGAGTTATGTTATGAATCTAAAAAAAGTAGGGATTGTTGTATTTTTACTACTAGTTGCTTCTGCAGTTTTTGCACAAGGAAGCGTTGCTGTTCAAGCTGATAACACAGACGCAATTAAAGCTATTGCTGCAGCTGTTGCTGTAAGTTCTGCTTGTATTGGTGGTGGATTAGCTGTAGGTAAAATTGGAGCTGCTGCAATGGGTGCTATGAGTGAAAATGAAAATCTTTCAGGTAAAGCACTACCTTTCGTAGGTCTTGCAGAAGGTGTATGTTTATGGGGATTCCTAGTTGCACTTCTTATTTTAGTAATGTAATTATAGTACATACATAAAGGTTTAACCAAGTGAAGTATTATTTTATCGGAGACTATGAGTTGGTACTTGCCTTTTCTTTGGTAGGTATCGACGGAGTAACCGTTGTTAATAGAGATGAAGCATTAGACTCATTTAACAAAATTACCGGCAAGGGAAGTGACATGACTGGTGCTTTACCTACCGACGAACGCCCAAAAGTTCTTATTCTTACAGAAAGCGTTGCTGATATGTTAGAAGCAGAACTTTTACAATGGCAAATGAAAGGGGATTATCCTCTAATTGTCGAAATACCGGGTATTCACGGACATATTCAAGGGCGAAAAACGCTCACAGAGTCAATACGTGAAGCTATAGGTATTCACGTATAGTGTAGGGAGAAAAGAAAATGGAAGAACTTCGTTCAACGGCAATTATTGACTCAGAAATATTGGAAGATTCCCGAAAAAAGGCAGAGCGCATTTTAGTAAACTCTCAAAACGAGTGTAAAGCTATTCTAGATGCAGTTGCAGGAAGAGTTGCTACTATCACCGAAGAGAAGACGAGTTTTTATGATGAAAAAATTGCGCATCATAAGCGCGACTTATTGGCTTCTATGCCACTTGAACGCAAGCGCTATCTTGTTGAATTTGAAAAGAATCAAATACAAGCAGCAATAGTAGATTATCTAAATAATTTATCAACTGAAAAAAAACTGACATTGATAAAAAAATTAGTTAGTCGATATAAAAGCTATTTAGAAGGAAATAAACTTAAAGTAAAAATTTCAGGTTTTAAAAAAGAAGAAATTCTTAAAATATTAAAAGCTGAGTTTAAAGCAGATTCTATTTTGGAATGTGAAGAAATGGATTCTGTTATGAAAAATACTTTTAAGACAGAATATGGTGAAGCTGAAGGTATGATTATTGAATCAGATGATAAATCAAAGCTTTGCAGAGTTTTTATTGGTGAGTTAGTAGAACAAATTATTGATAAAAACAGCTATGAATTGGCAACAACACTTTTTAGTGGGGGATTACCCGAATGATTGAAGGAAAAATAATACGAATATCTGGACCTATTGTATACGCCGAAGGGCTTGATGCATGTGGTCTTTACGATGTTGTTGAAGTAGGGGATGCAAAACTTATTGGTGAAATTATTCGCTTAAAAGCTGGAACTGCTACAATTCAAATTTATGAAGACAATACTGGGATGTGCATAGGCGAAAAAGTTGTTTCTCAACAGCGCCCTCTCTCTGTGCGTTTGGGTCCAGGATTAATAGGTACAATCTATGATGGTATACAAAGACCTCTAAAGGCAATGTACGATGATATGGGTGCATTTTTGTTACCTGGTCTAAGAGCAGAACCTTTAGATATAGAAAAAAAATGGACATTTAAACCCACTCTTAAAGAAGGAAGCGCAATTTCTCCAGGTATGATTATTGGTGAAGTGCAAGAAACTTCTTCAATAAATCATAAAATAATGGTACCGCCTTTAACAAAAGGTAGAGTGCTTTCAAAAATAACTGATAAAGGCGATTACACAATCGATGAAGTTATTGGCGAAACTGAATTAGGCGAAAAACTTTATTTGGCTCAATACTGGCCAGTTAGAAAGCCTCGCCCTTATGCAAATAAATTAACTGTTACAGAGCCACTTGTTACAGGACAACGTGTAATTGATGTATTTTTCCCTTTGTCAAAAGGTGGTACAGCAGCAATTCCTGGTGGATTTGGAACAGGAAAAACAATGACACAACACGCTGTTGCAAAATGGGGTGATGCTGATATTATTGTATACATTGGATGTGGTGAGCGCGGTAATGAAATGACCGACGTACTTACAGAGTTCCCATCTCTAATTGACCCTAGAACAGGTCGTTCATTGATGGAAAGAACTATCCTTATAGCAAATACTTCTAACATGCCAGTAGCTGCACGTGAAGTTTCACTTTATGCTGGTATTACTCTCGCTGAGTATTGCCGTGACATGGGAATGCATGTTGCTATCATGGCTGACTCTACTAGCCGATGGGCAGAAGCGCTACGTGAGCTTTCTGGACGTATGGAAGAAATGCCTGCAGAAGAAGGTTTCCCAGCATACTTACCAACTCGTTTGGCAGAGTTTTATGAAAGAGCTGGTCGAATTACACCTCTAGCGGGTGGTGAAGGATCAGTATCAATTATTGGTGCCGTTTCTCCTCCAGGTGGTGACTTTTCAGAACCTGTTACACAGCATACAAAGCGATTTATTCGTTGTTTCTGGGCATTAGACAGAGAACTTGCTAACTCAAGGCACTATCCTGCAATTGGTTGGATTGAGTCCTATTCAGAATATGCACAAGAAGTAAAAGACTGGTGGGATAAGTTTGATCCTCGTTGGGCAACTATACGACTTGAAGCTTTAGATTTGTTAAAGCGTGAAGAACGTTTACAACAAATTGTTCGTCTTATTGGGCCAGATGCACTTCCAGACTATGATAGATTAGTACTTATAGTTGCAGAAATGATTAAAAATGGCTTTTTACAACAAAGTGCATTTGATGCTGTAGACGTATATTCTGTGCCTGAAAAGCAAATATTAATATTGCAGTTAATGATGGCTTTTTATAAAAAATCTTTAGCGCTTATTAAAAGTGGAGCGCCTTTACTCAAGTTAACATCGTTAGATGTTCGAGAAGAAATTGTTCGTATTAAAACGAATATTCCAAACGATAAACTTGATGATATAAAGGCAATTGAAAAGAAAATGGATGATGGCTTTGCATCAATTGAACGAATATATAAAAAGGTGGATACTAAATGAGAGGAATGGAGTATAGAGGTATAAACCTTGTCGATGGTCCTATTGTAGTAGTTCGCCGAAGCGAAAATGTGTTTTTTGGTGAGCACGTTGCTGTTCGCGACCGAAATGGTGCAAAGCGAACAGGAAATGTAATTGACTTAAATGATGAGTTTGCAGTTGTTCAAATTTTCGGTTCGACATCTGGGTTAGACTTATCAGAAACGACTGTAGAGTTTTTAGATACTCCTATGGAACTTCGCGTAGGTGAAGGTCTATTGGGTCGTGTATTTACAGGTCTTGGTAAACCAATGGATGGGTATCCTGAAATAATATCTTCTACAAAAATGGATGTTAACGGATGTCCTATAAATCCTTATGCTCGTATTTATCCTAAAGACTTTATACAAACAGGTATATCCTCTATTGATGGAATGAATACACTTATTCGTGGACAAAAACTTCCTATTTTCTCAGGAAACGGTTTACCACACAATCGCTTGGCTGCACAAATTATCCGCCAAGCAAAAATTAGAAGTGCAGATGAAGACTTCGTTATGGTTTTTGCTGGAATGGGTATTAAATATGACGTTGCACAATTCTTTATTAAGAGTTTTGAAGAATCTGGGGTATTATCAAAGGTAGCTATGTTTTTATCTTTGGCAGATTCACCTTCTATTGAACGTATTATTACGCCAAGATGCGCTTTAACAGCTGCTGAGTACTTAGCATATGAAAAGGGCATGCATGTACTTGTTGTAATGACTGATATGACAAACTATTGTGAAGCACTTCGTGAAATATCAACAACTCGTGGTGAAATACCTGGAAGAAAAGGTTATCCTGGATACCTATATTCAAATCTTGCAGAATTGTATGAACGAGCAGGTAAAATTAAGGGAACGAATGGTTCTATTACCCAAATTCCTATTTTAACTATGCCTAATGATGATATATCACACCCAATTCCTGACCTTACTGGATATATTACTGAAGGGCAAATTGTACTTGATAGAGAACTTTCT
>CAYJLQ010000049.1:0-9357 GCA_964370725.1 uncultured Treponemataceae bacterium | reverse complement strand
TATCTGTTCCTTGGTGTAAAAGCTGGTAAAAAGAGTGCTGCCCATTTGTTCCAGGTTCACCAAAAATTGCAGGCCCTGTTGCATAATTTACAGGCTTTCCATCTCTATTAACTTGTTTTCCGTTTGATTCCATGTCTGCTTGTTGCAAGTGGGCAGGGAAGCGGCTTAAAGCTTGGCTGTAAGGCAAGATTGCTGTTGAACCTAAGTTTAACATGTTTCGTTCATGCAAACCAATAAGAGCATCTAAAAGTGCTGGGTTTTTATCAATGTCGTTGTTTTGCGCAGTTTTATCTGCTGCAGTTGCTCCTTCTAAGAATTGAGCAAATACATCGCCACCAAAAGCAAGCGAAAGTACCACACCCCCAACTGCAGAGGTTGAAGAATAACGCCCACCAATAAAGTCATCAATATAAAATGAATCTAGATAGTCTGGGTTATTTGCAAGAGGACTTTGTTTTGAGGTTACTGCAACCATTTGTTTTGATGCATCCAAGCCTGCTTTTTTAAGAATATCTTTTACAAAAAGCTCATTGGCTAAAGTTTCTTGCGTTGTTCCACTTTTTGAAACTAGGATAAAAATTGTTTTTGCCAAGTCTACTTCGCTTAAAACGCCGGCACCATCGTCTGGGTCAACATTTGAAATAAACTTTGCATTCATTTTTAGAAGATTGTTTTTCTTTGCCCATTGTTCAAGAGCAAGGTACATTGCTCTAGGACCAAGGTCAGAACCACCAATACCAATTTGTACCACAGTTGTAAACTTTTTTTCTGCGTGAATTTTATCAGCAAATGCAGAAAATTTATCTTGCTCACCTTTATAAAATGAACGTAAGTTTTCACCTTCGAATATAACATCACTAGCAAGCTGTCCACGAGTTAAGTGGTGTAAAACCTTTCTGTTTTCACCTGTGTTCATTTCTTCGCCATTTAAGATTTTTTCAAATTTTTCACACACGCTTGCTTCATTTGCAAGTTCTTGTAAATTTTTTAATATATCGTCATTTACCGCTTTTGCAGCATAATTAAAAGTAAGACCTTCTGCCATAGGGGTTTGATATTTTTTTACCCTTTCTGCTGTAAGCTCTTTTTTTATACACACAGCTTTTTGCGCCATAAGATTTTTGTACGCTGATAATTCATCGAGATTTTTGTAAAGACTCATTTTTATCCTCCGAAAATAGGTTATACATATATTATATACAGAGGGGAGGGGAGTGTCAAACTATTCATTTACTTATTTGATAATTAATACAACATATCTTGCTTTGTTAAAGCCCAAATATAATGAAGATACTTTATACCACTTAAGCCTGTTTTGTTTCCAAAGCGATACGTTTCTCCCTTTTTTGTAGTTATTTGAATGCCATTTTTACCTTCTAAAGCCATTCCTCTAATTCGCTCTAAAGGAATAATAATAGTGTCTTTGTTTTCTAGGCTTACTAACTCTAATCTATCTTTATACAATTTCGATGTAAAAATACCAAGAGAGCAGCTTTTATATGATGTTTCTTTTTTTGCAATGTTCCAGATAGAATCTTCAATAATTACATCTTCTTCTCCAAAGGTGTCAAAATTTGTTTCTTCCAGAGTTTTCTTTTGCCAAGCATCCCAATCATTTAATCTCGTAAAATAGTTTCCTTTTAAGTATCCTTTTTCAGTATAAACCCATGTTTCCGAGCATTTTGTACAACTTATGGTGTCTTCGTTTGATTGTAAAGAAGAAATCGCCTGGCATTTTGGGCACATATAAAACATGTGTTCAAACCCTTCTGCTAACTTTTCCCCTTTAAACTCTACAGATTTTTCGTCTTGTATAGTATAAGCTCTAACTGTTTGGTGTTTTACAATTAATTCATATAAACTATCAAGAGGCATACTATTAATTTCTTCTACAGAAATAACTTTTGCAACCTTTACTTGAACCTCTCCCTTTCTTTTTTTATTAAGCGCCCAACGAGGGTTTGAAAAATAGGCTCCAACTATATTATATATTACAATTGGTACTCCCATATGTTTAACTAGTTTAACTATTGAAGGTTGTATATATGACATTTCTCCCGCGCAGCTTTTATTCCCTTCTGGGAAAATGCATACTGTTGCGCCTTCTTTAATAAAATCATTTATGCCGCGAATTGCAGGAATATCAACTTTACTACTTTTAGTTATTGGAATGGGGGCAAGCAAAAAATCTACCAATTTTCCTGCAATAGGAATGCTTGCAACATGGTCGCTCATAACAAAGTAAAAAGGAAATTTGAGGGTTTTAGCTAGAAAGAAAACATCATAGTCCGAACAGTGATTAGCTAAGGCAATAAAAGGCCCCTTTATTGGCGTTTTTTCTACAGTCACGTTAAATTTCTTTCCAAACGAGGAAATAAGAATTTTCCCCAAGGTATGTATAACCAGGTTGTGCCGAACCTTCACTTTCATAGTGTCTCCTATCCACTCTTGTGGGCTGCTGCAGTTTAATTAATAAAGGATATATAATAGCATAAAGTCAGAAAGGCCTTCTGTCAAGAAAAAAATCTAAAGAATTTGTTATTTTTTTGTAAAAAGTACTTTTACCAAGTCTTTTATGGTTTTAACTCCTACTGCACCTTCTTCTTTTTCGGGCGAAATAACGTGCGAAAAGCCCATAGAAACTGAAGCTTTTACGCGCTGTTTTAAGCGGTTTACAGGACGTATTTCTCCTGCCAAACTTAACTCACCAGTAATAGCGGTTTTTTCGGGAAGAGAAAGATCTGTTCTAGCAGAATACAAAGCAGCACAAAGAGCGGCATCAATTGCGCTTTCTGTTAAACGCACGCCACCAGCAACATTTATGTAAATATCTTGATCACTAAACTGGAGCCCTGTTCTTTTTTCTAAAACAGCCGCGACCCTGCTAACTCTAGCAGAGTCTATTTTGTCAGAATACACTCTAGTTATACTTGACTTTGCAGGTACTGTAAGAGCTTGTATTTCTACTAAAAAAACGCGACTACCTTCAAAAACAGGAACTACGGCAACCCCTGCAGGAAGAGCTCCCTCTCTGTTTATAATAAACAGGCTTGAAGGATCCTCTACTGGAACAAGCCCCGTTTCTGTCATAGTAAAAATTCCTATTTCATCTACTGAACCAAATCTATTTTTCAAAGCTCTAAGAAAACGAACTCTGTCATTATTTTGCTCAAAAGAAATAACAGCATCTACTAAGTGCTCAAGCGCTTTAGGGCCTGCAATATTCCCATCTTTTGTTACATGAGCACTCATAAATAAAACAGCATTATGCTCTTTTGCCCATGCCGATAAATCTGAAGAACAAAATTTTAACTGATTTACAGTACCTGGAATATTTCCTGCATCAAGAGAATATACAGTTTGTATTGAGTCTATAAAAACTACAACAGGGTTAAGAGCATTGAGGGCATCTTCAATATCTTCTAACCTTGTTGTACATAAAATTTCTATATTGTTTGTGTTTAATTTTAAGCGATCCGCTCTAACCCTGATTTGCGCGGCAGACTCTTCGCCTGAAACATAAAGAACCCTACCATTTTTTCCGCTCATAGCTTCTGCTGCTTGTATCATCAATGTAGACTTTCCAATACCAGGCTCACCACCAATAAGTACTGTTGAAGGTTTCATTGCTCCACCACCTAGGACTCTATCAAACTCTTCTATCCCGGTTATAAAGCGGCTCCCTTCTAAAGGGTTGATGGTTGATAAAGGTACTGGTTTTTGTTTTACAATTACACCGCCAGCTCCACCAAAAGAAGGTGACAAAGCATTATTGTCTAAAACATGCTCTACAAAACTATTCCATTCTCCACACTCAGGGCATCTTCCCAGCCATTTTGGCTGCGAATGAGAACAAGAAGAACATTTAAAAACTACAGAACCTGATTTTTTCTTTGCCATATCTTAACAATCCATTTTATTGTACCTTTTTGCGTTATCTTTAACACAAAAGAGCTATGTCATCAAAGCGGGCTTCTTTTAAAGTATGTTTTAGAATCTCTACGTCATAAGGCTTTCCTTTTAAGGTCTCTAAAACGCTTTCTAATTTTTTTATAAAATCAACATCAAGTGCATCAGAGTAAACAGAAAAGTCTTCTAAAATGGCATTTTTTACTACCAAATTTATCTCTATTCCGCCCCACTCTAAACGGCCTTCAATTAAGTGTGTAAAAGAAGGCGATTTTCCAAATCGCCAATCCCAGCTATTCAATCTTTCAAATTCTAATCCTAAAGATTTATTTTCATCTTTAAAATTTTCATCAATCTTTTGGATTTCAACATCAGTTATTTTTTTCTCTAAGCAAAATGTTTGAAACAAAGCGTCGACAACTTTTTCAACTGTTATTGAAGGATCTATTGTTCGCAAATTGGTAACTCGTGAACGCACTGAAGAAATACCTTTTGAAGATAACTTTCGTTCATCTGGATTTAAATAGTTAGCCAATCTAGTTAAGTCTGTACCAATTAGCACTGTCCCATGATGAATATATTTTCCATCTTTTTCTCTAAATGCTGCACCTGATATTTTTGCCCCATTTACAAGTATATCATTTCTCCCCGATGGTTCTGCAATTATTCCAAGTGTTGCCAGAGCAGTACAAACTAGCATAGAATTCTTTGCTCTATAATTTTCTTCACTGGTTGATCCTACAAATGTAAAACATAGGTTTTGTTTATCATGAAATACAGCTCCACCGCCTGTATCTCTTCTCATTAGAACAACTTCATCATCATTCATTTTTTCTATATTACATTCTTTCCAAGGATTTTGAAATCGGCCAATTACAACTACATCAGAATTTCTCCAAAGATATAGTGTTGGTTTTATATTACTTGCTTCAACATTTAAAAAAATATTATTCTCTAAAGCTAAATTAAAAAAAGGGTTATTTGAGTTCGATAATATTAAATTTTTCATTGTATATCCTTTATCCATTAATTCCTGCTATTCTCTCCATTTGTCCTTTATAAAATTTATTAGTTCCACCGCGTTTATCTATTTCAGCTTGTATAACAGACCGTACATGTTCTCCAAACCTTCGAACTGCTTTTAAATTTGCTTTTCCAGTTTCTTTGTTAATACAATCAAAGTCAGATGGGTAGATTGGATCTAATACAAAAAGATTTATTTTCGCCCGTTTTCCGTTTGATCGCTCGTTAAAAACAGTAGCAAGAGGAACAACAGGCACATTTAGTTCTGCTGAAACTAAAAAAGCCCCCGGATGAAACTCTCTTACAGTTTGATTGTTAAGAAAGCATTCTCCCTCAGGGTAAAAGTGCACTGTTTTTCTGTATTTAAAAGCTTTTACGCATTGAGAAGGGAGATTATGCAAAGCTCTCATTCCAAAAGGAACAGGAATCCCTCCTAAAAGCCTCGTAAGCGTTCCCAAGTAGGGAAACAATACTGTTTCTTCTAAAAGAGTATGATAAGTGCAACGAGGATAAACAACAGCACTCATTAGCAAGGGATCTAAAAACGTTGTGTGATTTGAAACAAGAACAGCTTTTTGTAATTTTTTTAGCTTTGTTCTTCCAAAAATTGAAGATCTATACACAGCCCAAAAAATACTATACCCGATTATTAATATTGGATAAAAAGTTAAAGCACTTGCAACGCGAAAAAATATACTGCTATCAATAAGAGGGCGTCCCTTTCTGTATGGCATTTTATTATCCTTATGTTAAAGTATTAATGTACTATGCGCCCTTTCCATTCGTGTCCTTTTTTTGTAAAAGAACGTCTCCATGAATCAATAGCAACATATAGTAAATTAACAAAAATTATTGGGTACAACAAACTGTAGCTTTTTTTTAACTGCTGACTTGAAAAAACTATAAACCAGCCAAGATACATAAAAATTGTATTTGCCCAAAAGGCGGCAAGCATAAACACATCTATGTTTTTTGAATATATGGTACTAATTGTAATAACCATTGTAATAAAAGGAGGCAAAGCTAAAAAGAGCAAAACACCAATTATAGCAAAAATAAGGATCAAACTATTTTTACCCATAAAATCAAAAATATTTTTACCTATTCCAGAAACACATTCTTTATAAGAATAGTACATTCTACAAATTGCAGCATCCTTTAAATCAACAAAAACTGTTTTAGCACCATGCTTTTTCATAGACCGTGCTAAATATACATCTTCTGTTGTTACTTTTTTTACCTGTTCAAAGCCACCAGCATTCATAAAAGTATCAGCTTTTACACAAATATACTGCCCTACAGCTGCAGCTAATAAGGATGCTTTTCCCCATTTACATACCCAAAGAGGTAAAATAAAAAAGCTAAGAATATACATTAACGGAACTGTTATTTTTTCGCCAAATGAAACAAAGCGTTGGCGTATATATCCAGATAAAAAATCAACTTTATGATAAAGCATGTTTGTAGCAGCAATAGAAACAGAACGAGATGAATGAACTGTGTCTGCGTCTGTAAACAAAAAGAATTCGCCTTTTGCATGTTTGCAAAGCTGGTTTAGAGCAAAAGGCTTTCCATTCCAACCTTCTTCCAGAGGTTTTCCAGTATAAAGAAATAATTTATCGGGGTAGCGTTCTTTTATTGATGCCAGTATTTCTCCTGTTTTATCAGTCGAATTATCATCAATTACTAACACTTCATAATTTTTGTATGTTTGGTTCATAAGAGACTCTATACAGGGACCGATATGGATTTCTTCATTCCGTGCAGGAACAAGGACGGAAATTAGAGGTCCATCCGTTAAATCAGCGCTCTTGGTTTCTCTTCTCATCCATAACATATTAGCAAGAGCAATTGAAAAAAAGTATAAGCCTGCAAGGGCAATGATAACTAAAAATATAACAAATAGAGGTGTCATCTTTCCCTACCTATTTTCTAGAATTACTTGTTTTAGATCCAATGCAAAAAAGTTGGTACTATAAATTTCAAGAGCTTGTTCTATCCAAGGAAGAGCTTCTTCATACTCTTCTCGCTCAATATAGCCATATGCAATTGCACTTGTAAGATTAAAAAGATCATCATTTCCAGCTTCTAAGCTAGGCATTTCAAGAATTTCTTTCATCTCACGGATCCCTTTTCTGTGATTGTGAAAAGGAGAAGGGGCATATATATGTTGAGCAGATAATAAGTACAAAGCTGCTGCATTATTTTCATTAATTTTTAAAACATCTTTGGCAAAACCGCCAATTTTAAGACCATGGGCTATTGCATAAGAAGTAGGCTTTACAGCACAGTTTTGGGAAAGATTTTCTGCATACATTAAAAGTGCAAATTCTCCTTCTTTGATGTCTAACGCTTTTTGTGCATATTCCATCCCATTATCATAACGTTCGCCTGCAAGGTCATTTTTTTCGCCATAAAAATAGCTTCTTCCCAAAAAATATTCGCATCGAGATAATTCTACATATAAGTCATAACCAGTAAGAGTATTATTTACATCTTCAACTGCTTTTTCATATTCTGCAAAAACAGCATCGTGGTTCAAAGGATTTTTATACATTGTATCTCTAAGTTCCACTACAGACTCATTTATTTGTGAAAATAATACAGTGGTTAAAAACAAACAAAACAAAGCTAATATGTTTTTCTTCATCTTGTAAGTATAGTGTATATAGTAAAAAAACACAAGCTAAAACACTTTATATTCCTTTTGTTTTATGGTATAATAATGTATTACATAACGGGTGGTGATTTATGTTATATTACGCAGCTTCATATATTTTAGATTTTTTTGGTCCTGTACGCTTATTACAATCATATGCAGTTCTTATTGGAGTAGCTCTTTTTATTGGTTTTTTAATTACCGGTCTTTTTCTTCCAAAATTTTATAAATTTCTTCCAACCGATAGAGGAAGAGCTTTTACAGAAAGTGCTGAAGCAGCCAAAGGAAAGCCAACAGGAAGCGGCGTTGTTTTTATTACAATTTTTGTGTTTGTTGCCTTTCTTTGTACCCCTGTTAGCTTAAAACAAAGCTTAATTCTCCTTTTAACATGGCTCACAATGCTCACAGGTTTTCTCGATGATAGAAGCATCGTTGAATGGAGTGAACTTAAAAAAGGCCTTTTAGATTTAGTAATTTCCCTTTTAGCATCAGTTATTTTATACTATTTAAGTGAACCTTTTTTACAAAAAAACACCGTAGAAGTTTGGTTTCCGTTT
The DNA here is from genome assembly GCA_964370725.1 of uncultured Treponemataceae bacterium. Lineage (GTDB taxonomy): Bacteria > Spirochaetota > Spirochaetia > Treponematales > Treponemataceae > CAYJFX01. The sequence continues at coordinate 1,209 of CAYJLQ010000049.1, read as the reverse complement.
GTAACAGGCACATTTGAAATTGCACCCTGGATTTATATAAGCTTTTCCACCGTCTTATTATGGGCTTCTATAAATACAACAAACTGCACCGATGGCGTAGATGGTCTTTCAAGTGCCCTTGTTCTTCTCGCCCTTCTCACCATGGGCATTTTATTGTACTTCGTTTTCGGGCATATTGATATTGCCGAGTATCTTCTTGTTCCGCATCTAGCTAGTGGTGCTTCTTGGGCTATTATTATTTTTGCACTTATTGGGGTCTTAATGGGCTATCTTTGGCATAACGCTTTTCCAAGCAAAGTTCTTATGGGCGATGCAGGAAGTAGAGCTTTAGGATTTTTTATTGGTGTTTGTGTAATGGTAAGCGGAAATCCATTTTTGATTTTTGCAACATCTTCTGTTATTTTCTTAAATGGAGGAATGGGGTTATTAAAACTCGCGCTTTTACGTGCATTTAAAATTCACATTTTTAAAAATGTAAGATTTCCTTTGCATGACCATATGAAAAAAACTCGTCTTTGGTCTCCAACTCAAGTACTTGTAAAGTTTGTAATTATTCAATCTTTGGTAACAATTGCCATTGTGGGTATAATTTTAAAAATTAGGTAGCAAATTATATAAACATCTTTCTATAGGGGCTTTTGCCCCTTATTTTTTTGTAATTTTATCACTTTGCATTTTTTTTCTGTCTTTTTTTACCTTGCTTTTTTTTAACCTAGTGTTTATAATTAAAAAAGCTTATAAAAAAACACAAGATATAGCGGGTGGGGATCATGCAAATAGTAAAACGCACCGGGCAAATAGAAAATTATTTGTCCGATAAAATAGCTAGTGCTATGCGCGCTGCTTTTAAGAGCGCTGGAACTGACGATTCAAAAGTAGAATCGATGACAAAAGAAATAGAAGCAGAAATGCTCCTTATTTCTAAAAATGAAAACCCTGTCCCGATTGAAACAATCCAAGATTTAGTTGAAAAAACACTCATTAAGCACGATTACCACGCTGAAGTAAAAAAATTCATTATTTATCGTGAAGATAGAGCAAAAAAAAGAGCTTCATTAAAAAATATAACACAAGACTTTTCTAACCCAACAGTAAAAGTAGTTCTCCGTCAGGTTCAAAAAGACTTTACAGACGATGAATACTCGCTTGATGTACTTTACCACAAATATCTTTCTTTTAGAAAAGAAGATATGAAAGAAAAAGAAAGTT
>CAYJLQ010000048.1:0-9392 GCA_964370725.1 uncultured Treponemataceae bacterium | reverse complement strand
CGCTTACCTTTGTTCCAGTTTCTTACAGAACGATAGTATCCAACAATTCGTGCATACACTTCTGTTTCTGTCCCACGCACATTCTGTAAGTCTGCTTCAGCTTGTGCAATTTCAGCATCAATTTGAGAAACTGTTCTTAATTCAGTCATTATACCCTCCCATGGTATGTATTCGTTTTAGAAACGTTATTTGTTGTTGTAGTGTTTAGTATAACACAGTTATGCAGTTTTATCTACTAAGTCTTTCTTTTCTAGCTTTAATTTTTCAATTTTTGCTCGTAAAGATTCTTCATGTTCTGCCTTACATTTTGGGCATTCGAACACTTCACCTTGTAGGTATCCGTGTACTTTACATATAGAATAAATTGGCGATATAGTAATGTAAGGAATTTTATAATTGCTTACAACTGCTTTTACAAGATCTCTACAAGATTCCCAGTCTTTTACTGCTTCACCCATTAATGTATGAAATACTGTTCCACCTGTGTATTTTGTTTGTAATGATTCTTGATGATCCATTGCTTCAAAAATATCGCTTGTAAAATCAACAGGGAGCTGAGATGAGTTCGTATAGAACGGATCCTTTGTTCCTGATGTTACAATATCTGGATATGTTTCTACGTCATGTTTTGCTAATCTATATGAAGTACTTTCTGCAGGTGTAGCTTCTAAGTTAAATAATTCACCTGTTTCTTCTTGGTACTGAGACATTCTTTCTCTCATATGAATAAGTACTTTTTCTGCAAAAGCTTTTCCTTTTTCGGTTGTAATATCCATCCCTAAAAAGTTAATACAACATTCATTCATACCGCAAAGACCAATTGTGTTAAAGTGATTATTAAGCGTAGTTAAGTAACGACGTGTATAGGGGAAAAGCCCACCATCTAAAAGGCGTTGTACTACTTTTCTCTTTGCACTTAAACTTTCTTTTGCCAAGTCCATTAAATAGTCTAAGCGATCAAAGAATTGTCGTTCTGTATTTGCTAAGAAAGCTATTTGTGGAAGGTTGATTGTTACAACACCTAAAGAGCCTGTAAACTCATCTGAACCAAATAAACCACCACCTCGTTTTCGAAGCTCTCTTTTGTCCAATTGAAGACGGCAACACATAGAGCGAACATCGCTTGGATTAAGATCTGAGTTTACAAAGTTTTGGAAATATGGTGTTCCATATTGTGCTGTCATTGCAAACAATAATTTTGCATTGTCAGAACTCCAGTTAAAGTCTTTTGTAATATTGTAAGTTGGAATAGGGTATTGGAAACCTCTTCCTGCAGCATCACCTTCAATCATTAGCTCAATGAATACCTTGTTAATAATATCCATTTCGCCTTGGCAGTCTGCGTAGGTAAAATCTTGTTCTTGTCCATCTGCTAAAGCAGGTTTATCTTTTAAGTCTTCTGGCACTGTCCAATCAAGTGTAATATTGGTAAAAGGTGCTTGTGACCCCCAGCGACTCGGTGTATTTACACCATAAATAAAGCTTTGTAAACACTGTCGCACTTCTTTTTCTTTTAAACCATCTTTTTTTACAAAAGGGGCAAGGTATGTGTCAAAAGAACTAAACGCTTGTGCTCCAGCCCATTCATTTTGCATAATTCCTAAGAAGTTTACAATTTGTTGAATAAGAGTCGATAAGTGTTTTGCAGGAGTAGATGTAATTTTATCTGGAACTCCACCTAAACCTTCTACAATGAGTTGTCTAATTGACCAACCAGCACAGTATCCTGAAAACATGGAGAGATCATGGATGTGAAATGCTGCTGTTTTGTGAGCTTCGGCAACTTGCTCTGAATAGATATTCTTAAGCCAGTAATTGGCGGTAATTGTGCCTGAATTATGGAGAATTAAACCACCTAATGAAAAGTTTACATTAGCGTTTTCATTTACACGCCAATCAGACTGACTCAAATACCCATCCATTGTCGCATCAATATCGAGCATCAAATTCTTTGTATCGCGAATTGCTTCATGCTTTGCTCTGTAAAGAATATATGCTTTAGCAATAGGTACTTCATTTTGCTCAATTAGTACTGTTTCTACGATGTCCTGAATTTCTTCAATTGCTGGAATTGAATTTGCATGTCTTGTTGCTAAAAAAGTAACAAGTTTTTCTTCTGCACGCTGAGTTAAGTATTCTGCCTTTTGAGCATTTTCCTTACCTTCAACTGCGACAATTGCCTTAGCTATTGCTTCGACAATTTTTGCTCGGTCGAAATCCCCTATTTCTCCCGAACGTTTTACTACTTGCTTGATGATCATGACCTTATTATTTTCTTCTTTATGTGTTCCTAAAAAGCTTTTCCATTCAGGAAACACTGCATCTTTGTCTTCTTGCTTACCCACTTATTTCTCCCCAAGCTTATTAACTTCTGTAATAAACTCTTGTAAATTTTCAAAATGTCTATAAACTGAGGCAAATCTGATGTAAGCGACCTTATCAATTTCGTGCAATGTCTCAAGAACTAAATCTCCCAATTCTTCGGTAGATATTTCTCGAGTCCCTTTGCCTCTCATTATAGCTTTATCCGTTATTTCATGCACAATGCTTTCAAGCTTTTCTGTAGACACAGGACGTTTTTCTAGCGCCCGTTCAATTCCCTTTTCGAGTTTTACTCTATCAAAAGGTTGTCTTCTGCTGTCTTTTTTTACAACCATAAAAGGCTTTTCTTCTATGTGTTCGTAACTTGTAAAGCGATAACCACAACTTAAGCACTCTCTACGTCGTCTAATGCTTTCTCCATTACTCATGGTTCTTGATTCTAGAACTTTATCTTCAAGACTTTCACAGTAAGGACAGCGCATTAAAACCTCTTTGTATATAGTGTTTTCCGTGACTTCAACCATTCTAACACACTATATCTGTTGTGGCAAGTAGTTTTTAAAAAAAAAGCAATATTTTCTTAAAATTCATTTTTTTTTGTTAAAACAGGAACTTGCCTATAAATGTGTTTTTTATTATATTATAAGCAAATAGTATTGTGAGGTAAATTATGAAAGTACTAATGGTAAATGGAAGTAGCAACAAAAATGGTTGCACAATGGCAGCTCTTAATGAAATTAAAAAAACACTACTCGAAGAAGGAGTTGATTCTGAAATATACCAATTAGGAAACGAAGCTCAATTCGACTGCATAGGCTGTGGAGCATGCGCTAAAAATCAAAAGTGTGTATTCCCACATAATAATGTAAACGAGTTTTTAGAACTTGCAAAAAACGCAGATGGCTTTATTTTTGCTTCACCTGTATACTATGCACACCCCAGTGGGCGTATATTATCATTCTTAGACAGAGCATTTTATAGTAACACCGATGCTTTTCGTTTTAAGCCAGGTGCTTCAATTGTGTCTGCTCGAAGGGCTGGTACTACTGCAAGTGTTGATGTATTAAATAAATATTTTTCAATTGCAACAATGCCTATTGTTGGGTCTACATATTGGAATATGGTACATGGGATCAAGGCTGAAGAAGTTAAAGAAGATAAAGAAGGTATGCAAACAATGAAAAATTTAGCACTCAACCTAGCTTGGATGATAAAAAGCATTGAAGCTGGAAAAGAGAAGGGGATAGAATTACCTAAGGTAGAAAGAACAGAGCATACTAATTTTATTAGATAAACATCCCAGTTTTTAATAAAAACGACTTGTTACTTTTCTGTAACACGCTCAGAATTATGTTCAGAGATCCTTTCAAAAACAGTAAGAGGTTTTTTACGTTTTTGTAGGTTCTCTGTATATGATTTTGTTATACCAATAAAAATGAAATATATATAAGGCATTCCAAGATTAGTTTCTAGTAATGAGTTTACAACCATGGTTTGAAATTTATCACTAATATTTACAAATGTTGCACTACGTATACCACCAAGTAAAAGATTAAATTCCCATCCAAATTGTACTAAGATGCCAATTATTAAAAGCCAAAGAATGGTTATTCTATACTTTTTCTCAGATTGAAAAATATTCCATAAAATTAAAAATAAATATCCAATAAAGAGTAATATAGCCATGTATCCATGATACGACCCTGTTGTGCGTTGAATTATAATAGGACTTACACTTGTTGAAAATGTTTGCACAATAAGTGGACAGCAAAACCACCAAAGTAGTATTAAAAGTGAGTATTCAAAAAGATGCTTGCTTTTTGATATCCATAACCATATCCACACAAAATTAGTAAACCCATAGCTCATTGACATCCATAGGAGTACGCTAAATAGGCTATATCCTTCAGAAATACTTCTTGTTCCTAGAAGTAGATGGAAGATTCCATAGTCAACAACCATATAGAGAATTCCTGCAAGTATTCCAACAATCAGTGTTAAATACTGTTTTCGTATTAGTAATATGACCGTAAAGAAAAGTAAAAAAATTGTGTCCAGTACAATGTACATAGGAAAAAATTGTCGTAGTGCTATAATTTCATTCATTTTGAGCCTCTCGTATATATTACATATTATTTTGTGTTAAGTTTTTTGCAATTATTGGTCTAAGCTTTATAGAAAGCAACACTGTTAAAAGAAGTTTAACAGCATCATAGGGTAAAAAGGGAATAATACAAATATCAATGGCTTCTTGTATATCTATATCTGCATTTGTCATATATTGTATTGTTCCAAATACATATATTATTACGAATCCTAAGCTTGCACCCATCGCAATTTTTGAAATAGGTGTTGCTTCCTCTTTATTTGGTTTTCCTGCAATTTGGCCCGCAAGTAAACTTGCAAAAAAATATCCAAGAATGTATCCACCTGTGGGACCTGTAATAACTGCTATGCCACCAGCGTTTCCTGAAAAAATGGGTAGACCTAAAGATCCTGCTACAAGAAAAAGTCCTGTGGCTCCAGATCCTTGTATACCCCCTAAAAGGCATCCAGCAAGCACGCAGAGCATGTTTTGTAGCACAAGTGGTATATTTGTTCCTAATATTGGAATAGAAACAAATGAAGAAAGTGAAATAAGTGCTGCCAGTAATAAGGTTACAGTTGATGATGTTTTATTGCGTTTTAATTCTTTCACGGAGCGCTTTTCCTTTTTATTCTACATCTAGATGCAAAGCATCGCTATTTAAATATTCATTATCTTTTTTCTTTTCTCTAAGCGTTTTAATATATATTAGAGCATATAAGGCGCACATTGTTACAAGAAATGTAATTGGAAGCCAATCTCCCAATCGAGCATAAAGTGTAATCTCTCTTTCATATATCGGAACATCAAATCCACCGGCTATTGCTTCAAAAAGAGGCAAGCTAAAAATAATATTTCCAGCAGGATCTACCACTACTGAAAAACCAGAATTTGTACTTCTTAAAAGTGTTGTACGAAACTCTTGTGCTCGAAAAGACGAAATAACAAAATGCTGAATTTCTGCAGATTTAGTTTTTGACCATGAATCGTTTGTAATATTATAAAATGCTTCACTACCTTCAAAAAAGAGTTTTCTACATATTCGTGGAAAGGCATCTTCAAAACAAATAGGTGTACTAACTGAAACGGCATCTCCATTATGCAAAGGTATATCAAATGTTTTATAGTATTCGCCCTGACTCCAACCACTAGAAAAGCCAACAACTGCAGACATAAATTTTTGTACAAACTCAGAATCTGCGTAGGGAATTATTTCTGCAAATGGAACAAGATGTATTTTTCCATAAAAGTCTTGCCATTCGCCATCTTTGTTATAATACTGTGCAGAATTATTATACTGTCTCATTCCCGTTATTCGAGACTTTTCAATATTAATTTCTGTTGGGCCACCAATGATAAACGGCGCCTGCGTCTCGTTTATAAATGTAGTGAGAGGCTTTTTTTTTGGATATTCTGTGTAATGTTCAAGTGCGTGTGGGTAAGGACTTGCAAGCAATGCTTCGCTCCAAATTACAATATCCGGGTTTTTACCATAGTCTTCTATAGCTTTTGATGTTAGTTCTTGTCCAACTTGAATTGCTTCCTTATCATTAAATGTAAGCCAAGAATCCGTATTTGTTTGTACCATTATTGTGTTTACATGTTTAATAGGTATGCGCTCTTTTGTATATTGAGATATACCTTGAATTATAGTACAAGTAAAAAGTGCAATGCAGAATAATGCTACATAGGCGTATGGATGTGCTGAAATTTGCTTGTTACTGCGATTCTTTATTGATAAATTTATGCCTTTGTCTAAAACATAAAAGCTACAACGTAAGCCTTCTGCAATGACTGCACTAAATAGAGCAAATAAAAATGATATACCCCATGTTCCGGTTATAGACACAATCTGTGTTATAAGTGGCCATTTCCACGATGTCATCAAAATAGTAACCCATGGATAGGCTAAAAATCCTAGTGTTTTATACCATTCGTATATTGTCCATAGACAAGCAAATAGAATAATTCTTGCAGGAATGTTCCATGACGATAATGAATTATTTATTGTAAAAGATGCTCGTTCTCTTAAAGGATTTTGCTTTGTAAACCATATTGGAATGTAAAAAAGCTGTCCCAAAAAGAAGCCTAAAACGGTGTAGAAACCTACTGTTCCACCAAGTGTTAAGGCAGCAAAGTCCTTAAAAAAAGCGAGCCAAAAACTTGATAAAAGGTGTGTTAGAGTAAAATGTATTGATACAAGCAAGCCTGCATGTTTAAAACTCGTACAATGTAATAATGCTAAGTAGAGCGGAACTAGTGCAAAAAGTCCTAAAAATGGCGAGCCAAAGAGTAAAATTTCATTTGGAATTGCAAAAGATTCAATAATTGCAGAAAAAATTGCATAAAAAACTTGTATAAAAATCGTCATTATAGTATTATTATACCTTATTGATAGGCAAAAATCAATAAGTCTATATGTTTAGGGGAAGGAAACAATGGATAAGGTAGAGGAAGTTCACGTAAGTGAATATGAGGTGAAGCCGGATGTCGTTGTCAGTGCTCCAGGTCGCTTTCATTTAATTGGAGAGCATACTTGGTATTTTAAAGATAAAACACTTTCTATGGCGATTGACTTGCCTGTGTATATAGCAGCTTCTGTAAGACAGGATTCATCACTGCGTTTTTACTTTCATCAAATAAATGAGAGAAAACGGGGTAATGTATCAACTTTAAAATTCAGACGTGAAGATAGATGGGCTAATGCATTAAAGGCTGTTATTGATGGTTTTATGTCTTGTGGCTTTGCTTGTAAAGGTATGAACATAACCATTTATTCAGATATTTTACCATCTGCAGGATTTGGCATAACTACAGCAATAAAGGTTGCCACAGCCCTTGTGTGTAAAACATTGTTTAATCATCCATGTTCTGATGCTCAGCTTTTTCAAACTATAGAGCGGGGTAATAAATTTTTCTTAAAAACAGGTAATTATTCTGCAGATATTTATGCAGCATTATACTCCGAACCAAACACACTTCTTTTAACTGACCACGCAAAAAATACACACACAACTATTCCTTTTAATTTTCCTGAATATACAATACTTTTAACAGATGCACGCGTTCCACGAATTTCTGTGTGGGATGAAGAAACTGTGTTTACGCCTGAGACTTTTTTATTAATGGCAGAACTAAAAGTTAAGAAAAAAGATTATTGGGTGTATGAAGACTCTGTTGTTGAAATAAGCGATATTCTTTCATCTTGTACTGAAGATACTCGAAGACGTTTGATATGCCTAATGCATGAGCATCAAAATGTTCTAGATGCTGTTGAAGGTTTACAATCAAATAAGTTTTCGCAATTTGCCCGCGCAGTAAATAAATCACATGAAGAAATGAGAGATAATTACAATATTTCTTGCCCTGAAATTGATTGGCTAGCAAAACGTGCATTAGAGTTTGATATTACCACAACACGAAGTGCTTCAGCATGTTCAAGAATAACAGGGAAGGGCTTTGCACGGTGTTTATATACCATAATTAAAACTACAGATGTTGAAGAGTTTCACAAAAAGATGGTCGATTACGAACGTATCTTTGGCTTTCATACAGTTTCGTATGAAGTTAAGCCATCTGGTGGCGCAAAAATTTTAAAAGCGTAGTGTAACACAAATATAGGGGTATACATGAAAATTTTACTAAGTAATGATGATGGTTTTGGAGCTGCTGGTCTTGAAGCACTTATAGCTGCTTTTTCGATAGATCATGATGTATGGGTTGTGGCTCCGGACCAAGATCGCTCAGGTGTTTCCCATGGTTTTACTATGGCAACTCCACTTTGTATAAAAACACAAAGATTTCAGCAGTTTTCATGTTCAGGACTCCCAGCAGATTGTGTAGATGTTGGAATCAAAAAGGTTGTAGATGGTAAACCAGATGTAATTGTTTCTGGAATTAATAGAGGTGCCAATATTGGAACTGATATTCTCTATTCAGGTACTGCAGCTGCGGCTAGACATGCTTGTATGCACGGTATACCTGGCGTAGCAGTAAGCCTAAGTTCCGACTCTGGTACATGGAATTATACAGAACTTGCTACCTTTGTTGCTAAGAATATTGAAAAACTTTCAAGTTTATCTCAAAAAGATGTATTTGTTAATGTCAATGCATCTGATCATGGTGAACTAAAAGGGTGCGAATATACAATCCCTTCAAGACGAAACTATCAAGATTTTCCTGAGTTTTTTACAGCACCAAACGGGCATTTATACAGTTTTTTTAATGGTGCTCCTGTTCAAACAGACTTAGTAGCAGGCACAGATTATACTGCTGTACAAAATGGATTTGTTTCAATAAGTAAAATTTTGGCCCAACCATGTTCTGCAAATGAAAAAAATGATTTACCAATTTCTCATTTTATGATATAATATAATTGATATTTATGCCGTACGGGGGTGGTTTATGGCAGAAACAATACAAGATGGTATAAAACTATATAAAAGAGGCAATTATACAGATGCCTTAACAGTTTTTTTATCACTTCCTTCTCCTAATATACATTCTCAAGATCAAGGAAATGGTGGCTTTGATTTAGCCTACTACATAGGTTTATCTTATGCACGATTACAGCGCTATGATGAAGCTATGCTCTATCTTGAACAAGTTGTAACATCTGATGCTTCTGAAAGAAGAGCTAATCAATGTCGTTTAACACTTGCTATTATATATAGTCTAACAGGAAGAAATAGTTTTGCAGATTTTGAACTAAAAAAGCTTATTGAAACTGGTTTTGAAACTGCTGAGGTATATTCTGCACTAGCTTTTATTGAGTGGGAACAAAAAAACACAATCCTAGCAATTGAAAACTATGAAAAAGCTCTTAAAATTAATCCAAATTGTCCTACAGCATTAAATGGGCTTGGATATGTGCTCGCATGTATTGGCAAAGATTTAACAAGGGCTTTATCATTATGTAAAAAAGCAATAGAAATAAAACCAGACTCTGTAGCCTTTTTAGATTCAATAAGCTGGGTATATTATA